>NZ_JAYGHE010000009.1:0-72860 GCF_034931145.1 Nostoc sp. UHCC 0252
TCAGGATTCAACATTTCTGCTATTAATAGTATTTGTCTAAATTTAATTTACGAAATATATTATATTTATTTACTAAAAATGAAAAATCTTCCTTTGTTTGGTATTATTTCCTGGCTATTGGCTTATTATAATAATATATTGGCATAAATATCTTTCTTGTAAAGAACAATACCTCAATCCAGTCATTCAGTGAATAAAAATTTTATTTACTGAGTATCAACACACCAAGGACGAGTAGAGATCAACTAGATAAAATATAAATTAAAAATTATTGGCTACAACATAATAAGCATTTATAAAATGAATTATTGATGAATAGCATAACAAATTAAACACTTTTTTTGTAGTCAACTTAAAGCAGAATACATAGATGCGGATAATTGGACATATCAACTACAAAAGGTACTACCCATGAGTTCCCGCGCACTGCTGTTAGTAAATCGTCATGCCCGCCAGGGGCAAAAGGGTCTGTCGGAAGCGATTGAATATCTAAAGAGACTCGGCTTTGATTTAATTGAGGAGTCTACAGAAGACCCGAAACATCTGGCTGAAGTTATATTTCGCTATCAGCATCAAGTTGACCTAGTAATCATTGGTGGAGGGGATGGCACTCTCAATGCAGCAGTAGATGCTTTAGTTGATACTCAGTTACCTTTGGGAATCTTGCCTTTAGGAACTGCCAACGACCTAGCAAGGACTTTGGAAATCCCGAATTCCCTTAGCGAAGCTTGCAAAATTATTGCAGATGGAAATTTACACCGCATCGATTTAGGTTGGGTAAACGGCAAGCACTTTTTTAACGTTGCTAGTCTGGGATTAAGTGTAAAAATTACCCAGCGACTTACTAAAGAAGTCAAACGTCGTTGGGGAATATTTGCTTATGCCGCCACTGCATTGAAAGTGACTTGGGAAGCTAGACCTTTTACTGCGGAGATTGCGATCAATGGTGAATCAGTTCGCGTAAAAACAGTGCAAATTGCTGTGGGTAACGGGCGTTATTACGGTGGTGGTATGGCTGTGGCTGACGATGCCACAATAGATGATCAAAGGCTAGACCTCTACAGCTTGGAGATAAAACACTGGTGGCAGATTATACTTCTGCTCCCTGCCATGCGGCAAGGGCGACATATACATTGGCAGGGTGTACGTTCTCTTCAAGGTCAAGAAATAAAAGTATATACTCGCAAACCGCGTCCTATTAATACAGATGGTGAAATTACTACTTACACTCCTGCTCATTTTCGGGTTATATCTAAAGCTATAGCTGTTTTAGTACCCCATAAATCAGGAGTTAGGAGTTAGGAGTTTTTCTCGTCATCTCCCTCTGCGAAAAATGTGGGAACTCGCATCAACTCACGTCAAATGCACCTGAGATTTTCTCAAGATATAAAGTCCCTGTTGCAACGCCTAGCTGAACAACCGCTTACTCTAGGTGATGTTCTGGCGCAAACTTCAGAACGAGGGTTCAGTTTGGTAATTACGTTATTAGTCTTGCCCTTTTTATTTCCTATGCCACCGGGATTAACTGGCCCTTTTGGTGGTGCTTGTTTACTGTTGTCAACGCAAATGCTTTTAGGGAGGCGATCGCCTTGGCTACCGAAAAGAATCGCTAACTACAAATTTCCTCGCCGCTTTGCCCAGTTACTTTTGCAAAATTTGGGGCATCTTACCAAAGTTTTAGAGAAAATTGCTCGTCCTCGATTTGCCAAAATAGCCCATAATCCTTTGATCTTGCGAATTAATGGGTTTTGTATTTCTTTGTTAACAGTATTACTGATATTACCAATTCCGTTTACAAATCCTATCCCTACTATAGGTATTTTGCTTTTGACTGTTGCCACTATCGAATCTGACGGTTTATTAATTTGCATCAGCTACGGCATTACTGTCTTGATTACCTTGATGTTTGGATTTCTTGGTTACGCAGTATGGTTAGCTCCCGGTTTGCTGCCATCTATATTTAAATAAGAAAAGCCCTCAGCTTTTAGTTGTGGGCTGTAATTTATTAGGGTGCATCTACTATTTATTAATCCACTTTATTAATTACCATATCCGGGAAAATTAAACTTTTAAAGAAATTAATTTTATTCCAAAATTAGAAATATCAGCAATAAAAAAGCCCCCAACTAAAAGCTGAGGGCTGTAATTTATTAGGGTGCATCTACTATTTATTAATCCACTCTATTGATTACCATATCCGGGAATATTAGGCTTTTAAAGAAATTATTTTATTTCAAAACTAAAAATATCAGCAAGAAAAAAAGCCCCCAACTAAAAGCTGAAGGGCTGTGATTTAATTAAGGTGCATCTACTATTTATATATCCGCCTTAGTTGTTGCTGTATCAGGAAGAATTGAAAAAAATAGATGGCTGCGGTGTTGATTTCTTTAGCTACGCTAGTAGTACTAGTCTCGATGAGGATAACCTACGGTTTTTGACTAGGTAATCATTGAGCAGCTTCACAAAAATTTTACAATTACTCCGAATTTGCCCTAAATAGACAAAGTTTTTGTTAATATCTCCAATGTCATCTCCGCAATAGTACTAATTTGGTTTATTAGTTGGGTATATCATTCTAAAGGTTAGGCACACCCAACTCGATGATAAAGCGATCGCAATTTCTATTAGCCCTTGCTAGTCTTAGTATTGTCGGGGGTAGCTTTTTTATAAGAACAACTTTTAGCAGTACCAGCGAACCCAAAATAGTAACTGATATATCACGCTACAAAGAAATTCGTAATCAACTATGGTCTGATAATGATCAAGTAAAACATTTTCCTAATGATATTCCCAATGATGCTAAAGGCGTTCGTGTTGCTTACTCTCCTGAATTTTTGCAAGGAAGTAGTTTCTTTCAAATAAGAATGAAACAGCCACCAGACAAGATAGGAAAATTACTCTCACAATACAGAAGTAGTGCAAAGCACAAATATATAGGTGGTAACACAAACGACCACATAAATCAGCCTAACGGTGTCCCGACAACTTTTTTCTACACTAGCGACTCTCCTACAGAATCTTTTCCAGCGAATTATGAAATATTGGTACTAAATACAGACGATAAAGGTAGACCTGGGTTTAAGTGGAATCACGGAGATAGTTACGGCGTTGCAATTAATAGTTCCGCCTCAGAAATTATCTATTGGTCTGAAAAATGGTAATCAGCAATTCAAATTTATTTGAAATTGTCATCGAAAAATTATTATTTTTATACATTGCTACATCTTATGCTAACCTAACGCCCTAGTTTCTTATCTGTCAGGAAAGATCCTATTGCCCATAAAAAGAATAGATTTCATCTTCTCTAAATCTGTGTTATAACATGTGTCAGTTGGTGATGTTGTGCCACTTCTAGAAAATCTCGTAAGTGGTCTTTCTGAAGATGGCTTTATGTTTCATCTGATTCACTTACTAGATCACAAAAACTTAATTGAAAGACCGTTTGATTTCTTTGTTTATCAACCAAAAGCCTACTCGAAAGAATTACAATCAAGATGGGGAAATCGAATTCGGCGAAGCCAATGGAAGCAGATATTTTCTGGACTCAAACACTTAGACTCTAAATTCATATTTGAGTGGTCGTGCAAAGACGGTGAATTACCAGAAAAAATCGACTCATCTATTCGATATATAGATGAAGAAGATTTAAGAATTTCTCATATCGGTGTGGTTGGAGAATTCACATCGCTTCCGAGAGTTCAGTCTTAGGGTCTTAGGGGATGAAAGGACAAGTTTTAATTGGAGGCTTCCTACACTCAGACTTTAGTACTAAGAGCTTGTTTTAAAAGTGTTTCGCTGTGACTGTAGGCACTTTCGTCTCATACCTAATCCCCTTAGAAAAACTACCTTATATGCAGAAGTTAAAGTGGGAATCAAATAGACAGAAAAGAACGGAAAACTATTTATAAAATCCTTGATTTCCATTATATCTATATCAATAATGTCAGATTATTGATAATCAACTTCCTTAAGTCAGAACCTTGCCTATTAAAGCTTGTATCTTACCAGCGAAGGATTTTATGACTTGTGTACACACTGTAGCTTAAAAAGAGGCGAACTGGAATCAAAGTCACCTAATTTATCGGGGAATTTAGAGGAATGTAGAACTTTTGATACCCACGGGAGGACTTTTCAAACGTCGTCTAAGTACTGTTTTTACTCTTTTGGGTATATCACTTTAGGTAGTTAAAAACTATAGCCAGCATAGCTAGAATTTATAGGGTGCTTAAAAACTATCTGAATATGTAGAATGCCAACTGCTTTAATTACTGGTGCTTCTAGTGGTATTGGTAAAGCTTTTGCTCAGGAACTAGCTGCACGCAAGACAAATCTTGTACTCGTAGCTCGTTCGGAACAGAAACTAAACCAATTAGCTAAAGAACTACAAGAAAAACACAAAATTCAAGTAGACGTTATCATCAAAGACCTTACCGAATCAAATGCAGCTACTGCTATATTTGATGCCACTAAAGCAAAGGGATTAAGCATTGACGTATTAATCAATAATGCTGGTTTTGGTTACTACGGCGACTTTGCTGAAGGAGATGGAGAAAGACAAATTAAAATCGTACAATTAAATATTTTAGCGTTAGTGGATTTAACCCATAAATTTTTACCATTGATGCGGCAACGTCGCTCTGGAAGTATTATTAACGTATCCTCTATTACGGCATTTCAACCGATACCATACCTTTCTGTTTATGCTGCCAGTAAAGCTTTTATTCTCAGCTTTAGTGAAGCGCTATGGGCAGAAAACCGTCAATATGGTGTCCGTATTTTAGTCACTTGTCCAGGGCCAATAGAAACAAACTTTTTTGCAGAAGCTAATTTTCCTCCAGCGCTGGCAAGTAGTACAGATAAAGTGTATTCTTGTGAAAAAGTTGTTTGGGAGTGTTTAGACGCTTTAGAAAGAGGCTATCCAACCGTTATTAGTTCTGATACTACCACTCAAATTAGAAGCAAATTATCTCGGCTTGTACCACGAAAACTTCTGTTGAATATGTTAGCAAAACACTTTAAAGCCTAAATATGTAGTTTGCGACGCGTCAATTATTCGTAGGGGCACAACATTGTTGTGCCCCTACCCATCTGTCGCATTGTTTTTTCAAATTGGTATTAGGAGTTTTGAGTTTAAAATTAAAAAAACTGGTGAATTTAAAACTCCTGACTCCTCACTCTTAACTCCTAACTTAATTACATATACCTTGTTAATTGAACTCGGTAACGGTCTTTTTTTGTAACGGCGATTTCACCAACTTCTAAACGCCCTTTAGAGCGAATGGCGATTAAGTCGCCTGATTTGACTTGAGAACTAGCTTGTGTAACTTCCTTCCAATTAACGCGGACATCACCAGCATCAATAAAATCAACCATTTTGCTGCGGGACATACCAAAACCAGCAGATGCGATCGCATCTAACCGCAAAGAAGCCTCCACAGTAGTTAGTTCTTTTTTCTTAGGTTCCCGAACTTTTAATTCAGTTACCTCAATTCGCTGAGTCTTCACAGGAACCGATCGCACCTGTTTCAGACTCATTTCCAAAAATTCCACTAACTCTGGTGCGACGATCGCCTGCGCCCCTCGTTCTCCCAAAACTATAATATCTCCCGTCTTTTCACGAACAATTCCCGTTCCTAACATTGCGCCTAAAAAGTCGCGGTGAGAGGCGGTATCAAATAAGAAATTACCAGCTATTTCCACCGCGACAAGGCTAACTTGAGATTGATCTAAGGGAAGTTCCGAACGAGCGATCGCTATTCTTTGACGTTCAGCTTGGGGATATCCGCCCCATGCAACTACTTGCACTTCTGTTAATCGGTTAAACACCCGTTGAATTTCCGCCAATTCTGGGGGAGACAGAAAATCAGTCAAAACTACTTCCCAAGTTTTGATGGCTTGTTCTGCTTGGTCGATTACACGAGCTACACTATCTCGATTTTCAACACCTTTTAAAAGTTCTTCTCGTGGCAACATTCTTAAAAATTATGAATTAGTCATTTGTCATTTGTCACTTGTCATTTATCAGTGCCCTATTCCTTTCTTCAAGACTATCTTAAGCAATGATCAGGAACCTTGATCTCCAAAAGCCTCTCTGCTTCTGATTTATTTCTTACAATTACGGCTTGCGCCACTTCCAAAGAACAAGGAGATAGCTCAAGCCTCTGTGTTGTAATGTGTAAGCTGGGATTTATTTATTACACGTTACCTGTGTCAGCATAACCTTGGATATTTTCTGGATCAAACTGGCGTAATATTCGGGTTGCTTGCCGAGTGAGAGTTTCAGAACCTTGCACAGCAACTAAATATTTACCTGCATCTAAGCGGTTGCGGTAAGGTAAAGCATCACCACTACCTACGAGTAAACCGACTCCGCCACCCACAAATACACCACCCATAGCACCACTAGCAGCACCTAGAAGTCCGCCAATGATGTGATTGCCAATTTCACCCGCCCACGCAAAAGTATCTAAACCAGTGATCAGGCTGAATGTAAAACCTGCAAAAAAGCCAAATGGGATTAGCCAGGTTGCCATCAGTTGTGCTTGCTTTTTGGCTTGGTCTTTGGGGTCAATTAAGCCAAACTCGTCAGCCGTTTTATACCCTTTTCCCAGGATAGTGCTGTTTATGCCTTCTTCTTCTAAAGCTAAGTAAGCAGCTTCGGCTTGAATGCGGTCTGGTAATACGGCAACAAGGTAATTCATTGAATTTACAATTTGTCTAATAGAAGTTTTGCCTTGATTAACAGCGTATCAGTCTTGGTCGAATCAATCTTGTATTGGTTTGGAGAGACACGATTAATTGCATCTCTATAGGAATTTGCAAAAGCTTTAATTCTTACTCTCCTTCCATTGTAAGGAAGGAGTTGGGGATTAGGTGTGTATTAAATTCAACGGCAAACTGCGTAGGCGTAGCCCGCCGCAGGCATCGCACAAGTTAAGCCAAGTTAAATATACATCGGCTGATCACTTGAGCGAATCTAGTGGCTCGCAAAAGTTATTCACGCCTTGCTTGAGGACATATATCAAAACTGGCGCTGCCAAAATCCTCGGAAATGTCGGCATTGCTTTTAGATGTTCCATCATCTTTTGAGGTGATGTATTAAGCAAATCTTCCCGATATTCTTGTTCGCAAATAACCACACGCCATTTTCTAGCTAAGGCATCTAACCACTCGGAATTTGCTCTTTCTGGTTGTTGTCCGGCTCGGATAGCTAGTGTCATCGCCGCATCTTCTAAATCTCCATCACAGTCTTCAATCAAATCTAACGCTTCCATATCGTTGGGATCATCAGCCAATTGAGAACGAAACTGTGCAATTTCTTGAGATGTTACTTTAGTCATGAGTCTTTGACAAGCTAGCGATGCCTACGGCGGTAAACTACGAACACTCAGTTATGTTAGTCTAATTTTGAGTAATACAATAGACCTCTTGCGTAAATGCTTAAATTTTCATATTGAGCGGGGCTAAACAGAGTAGTGAGATTCTTCTCTCCACTGCGTTCCGTTCAGCATGACATTCTTGATTTTTTGACTTTTGCAAGAGGTCTAATAGACCTATTGATAAAAATCTTACTTTGGAACTTATTTGAATAGTGGCATTTTTGACAACGTTAAGTTACTTTTTTTGTCAAAAAAACTTCCTAAATCTTTACAAGGAATCCAGTAATTTTATATCTACTTAATCTAACGGTGGCGAGAAGTCCTAGAGTGGTTGGTTCGCTGATAATAAAAGTGAGTGAGGAGTTCGAACTAAATAAGTAAGTATTCGGAATGACCAAAGAAGACGCGGTAACTCACATCTTGCACCTAGCCCTAGCGATTAGAAATCGCGGCTATACAAACGAAGTCCGCCTGCGCGGACTAACACAAAACCAAGGCTTTTCAACCTGCGAAGGCAGGTTTTGTCTCGTGTAGCCGCGACTTCTAGTCGCCTGGTGCATATAAGGTAAGGCAAAGCAACGATCAAATCCTCTCTCAGTATCCCTACATTCACAGGTCTATTCTGTTATTTATGAAATTAATTACTACAGTCAACAAAAAATACTTATGTTTCAACCAGTAGGATTTGACCAACGCTCCATAAATACCTCACTAGGTAGAATGGTATACTATACTGCCTCTGGCTCGCCTTGGCGGGACAATATAACTGCCAAAGACGATCGGGAAACTTTGGTGTTTCTGCACGGCTTTGGTGGTGGATCTTCTGCTTATGAGTGGTCGAAAGTTTCTCCAGCTTTTGCTGCTGAATATCGAGTCATTGCGCCCGATTTAATTGGCTGGGGTAGGTCTGAGCATCCAGTACGGAATTATAATATTGACGATTATTTGACCACGATTCGGGAGTTTTTCGAGCAAACTTGTACTGGGCCAGTAACTGCGATCGCTTCTTCTTTGACCGCAGCCTTTACAATTCGGGTAGCAGCAGCTAATCCTGATTTATTCAAGTCTTTAATTCTCACCACCCCTGCTGGACTTTCAGACTTTGGCGAAAACTACTCACGTAGTTTTTTTGCTCAGTTAGTCAGCGTTCCCGTTGTTGACCGTTTAATTTACAGTACTGGAGTAGCTACCAGTGGCGGTATTCGCAGCTTTTTAGAACAACGGCAATTTGCTCAGTCTAATCGAGT
Organism: Nostoc sp. UHCC 0252; assembly: GCF_034931145.1. Taxonomy (NCBI): domain Bacteria; kingdom Bacillati; phylum Cyanobacteriota; class Cyanophyceae; order Nostocales; family Nostocaceae; genus Nostoc; species Nostoc sp. UHCC 0252. Next base: position 8,627 of record NZ_JAYGHE010000009.1, read on the forward strand.
ATATGAAGAAATTGTAGATGCTTATTTACAATCCGCCCAGCAGCCGAATGCTGAGTATGCAGCACTGTCATTTGTCCGTGGCGATTTATGCTTTGATTTATCTCTTTACATTCAACAGTTGACCACGCCTACTGCGATTATTTGGGGGCAAAAGTCAGAATTTACAGGGCCATCAATTGGTCGCCGCCTTGCCGAAATGAATCCCCAAGCCATCCGATTTTTTCAACAATTGGAAAATGTGGGGTTAACGCCACAGTTGGAAGTACCGGCAGTCACAGTTGGGTTAATTCGCAAATTCTTGTCTTTGCTTAATTAGTGGTTTTTTATTAAGGAGACAGGACTGTTCGCGCCTGGCTTCTCTCTTAATAGATCGCTTCAAAAGTCTAATTTAGCTACTAAAAGTTTTGGTTATACGAGATTTTACCCACTAGCCTGCGGGAACGCTAAAGGCGAACGTGGGTTTGTTTATCGTGTTTTCCGCATAGCTAAAGTAAGTTTATGTAGTAGAAAATTCTCTTTGCTTTCATTATGGTATTTAAAATCACTATCCTATCTAACCTGACTTGATAAATTGCTAATTACACAGACAAAATAAGCCAGAGCAAATTTATAATAGCAGGTAGGTTATCTGATGATTATTCCAGAGCCAATTAAAAAATTTATCAGATGGATACAAGGTTTTGACCATCATCTTTTACAGAATGAAGATGATGTAAAAGAAAAGTTTATTTTGCCAATGTTTCAACATCTCTGTTACCCAGAGAAATGTTATCGTGAACACCATTTAAAAATATCTAAATTAGGAGACCACGGTAGAACTTCAGAAAATGTTCAGATTTATTATGCTACAAATGAGCTTGAGCAACAAAATCCAGATACTTCACTTATTTTTATTAAAATTAGAGAACCGCAGAAAAATAAATTAAATGATACTTTTGAACAAGCTAAATTTTACAGTGAGTATTTTAATCCTTTATTTTTTATAATTACTAACGGATATGAAATAAAGGTTTTTCAAGGCTCATATTGTAATCAAAAGCCAATATTTGACATAAATATAGATGCGCTAAAAAATCATGACATTGCATTAGATTTTTATAATAAACTAAACTTTAATTTCGTTAAAAAGCTCAATAAGAATACGGCAAGCTTTTTAACTGATAATAAATCTAACTTAATAGAAAGATTAATCAGACAATATCCTAATTTACAGGATGTTTTAGAAAAATGTGATTTTGAGCCTTGTTCTACCAGAGAAGGCTACCGCTTAGTTGTTGTGAGAAAGAAAGTAGCGATCGCATGTAATTTACCCAAGGCTTTTGCAGAGGGTAATTGTAAAATAGAGTTCAGCAGTATTATTTTCAGAGGTCTAAAAATTTCCTTAAATCATCAAGATATTTTAGGTCAATTAATGACTGGATTGCACACTCAACCAGATTGGGGATGTCGTCGGTTTTTTAAACAGTTAGATAAAGATACTTTTGAGGTATATTTAGGCCAAACAACTCTAATTTTATCAGATATAGAAGCAGTAGAATTATGTTTATGTATTGATGGAGTTTGTCAAGAATATAAAAATTTAATCATCGAATTTGAAAATGCTTTAGAAACATGGAATTTTGAATTCGCCAAGTTCTCAGAGAGTCGAGGTTTTATCCTTTTTTCCGTAAGCCAGGAATTATGGAATTTAATGCAGCAGTTTGCTAATGACTTTGATTATACTAAAGGCAAGTCAGAATGGCATCTGTTTTATAGACATAATATGTCAATTCGGGTGAGTCGCGGAATCCGCGATCATACATTTATATTTCCTAAAATTGATATAGATTCCTTGTTATTATCTAACAACCAAATTCATATATTTTATGAGTTGAATGATGTTAATTTACAATCAATTGATCCAAATAGAGTTACCTCATGGCAGCAAGATATTGGAGTCCGGGGAACTTGGACGGCTAGATATACTAAGCAGTGGTTATTAGAGAAATATATTCCCAAAGTTATTAATTATTACTCACAAAAGTCTCAGATATCTGAAGCCGAATTACTAGCAAGAATAACAAACCATACAAGCGATCGCACGTTGATTCCAGAAATTGATAATATTAGAGATTTAGCACCTTATCTTCGTGACATCCAATCTTGGCTACATATATATATAGAAAATATTGCTGCTTCTGTGTTGAAAGCATATTACCAAGCCTATACAAATTTGGTGCGTAATACTGATTCTTCCATCACAGGCATAGACTATATTATAGGAAATCTGCGTCGGATTGAGTGGAAAAATACGCAAGAAGAAATTTTCAACAACATCACAGACTGGAAAAACTTGACTTTTAAACATGCTATTGACTGCTTAGATAAGCAAGTAGCCAGAATAAATAATTGTGAATACGAGAATAGTTTCAATGCAGACTTAATAACTAGGACATTTATTTGGATTATAGAAAATGGTAAAATTTCTTTCTCGCAAGCTCAATTAAATGCTGCTAAACAGGCTTTGATACCACTTTGGGAACAAAGTCGCTTTGAGATGCGCCATGTATATCCGAATCGATAAAGCTACATAATATACTGTAAATCCAACACAAATCCAGGTAAAACATTTTCTCCTGATAAACTAGCAGGATTGTCTAATATCTCTACATCTTTACCTGGACGATAAATTTCTACTCGCTGGTTTTTTCGGTCAATTAACCATCCTAGTTGAGCGCCATTTTCAATATATTCCTGCATTTTTTCCTGCAATTCTTTCAAAGAATCAGTGCGAGAACGCAACTCTATTACAAAATCAGGACAAATAGGGGCAAATTTTTCTTGTTGTGCTGGGGTTAAAGCGTTCCACCGCTCAATTTTCACCCAAGAAGCATCGGGAGAACGTTCTGCACCATTAGGTAGAGTGAAGCCAGTTGAAGAATCAAAAACTTCGCCTAAATTACTTTCTGAATTCCAAATATCTAATTGAGTGGTAATCTTAACATTACGTCTGCCAGTATCACTACCTGTAGGTGGCATAATTAATAATTCCCCTGATGCTGTACGCTCAAATCGATAATCGCGGTTTTTCTGACACATCTGGAAAAATTGCTCGTCAGTTAAATCGATTTTCAATTTGAGTGTAGAAGGTAACGTGGTTGTAACAGCGTCCATAAGCTTATTTTGAGCATATTACTTTCACTCTAAACTATTGAGGGATTTTAAAACCCCTACATTATTGCTGTAGGGGTTTAGCGAATTAATGAATTTCTTCCAAATCCTTCACATACCCGCACTCAATGCAAAAAGCAATTAGTTCTTCACCATTCTCTGGGTCTACAAACATTTGACCATCAGCACATCTAGGGCACTCACCGTAAAATTCTAAGTTCCCTTGATTGTCATACTCGTCATCGTCGTCATCGTCAAACAGGGCCCCGTCATTTGTTCACTCATTTTACGTTCGCCTCTGGTGTTGGCTGCGCGATCGCAATCGCTCTCGACAATTCCCGAAATAGAAGGTTGGCAACCTTAGACATCAGCTTATTTTGCAAGTGCTTACCGTTAAGCAGCTGTTTACCTGAACCATCAACATTTTTTTTGAGTGTTTCTTTGTAAACAGCAATCTCGTTACCGATGGGATTATCAGGCAGCCGCCCGTCAACCTCAATTTTGGTGATCACGTGCTGCCAGAAGTTCATCCGACAAAGGGCGCTGCCGGCTCCTTTTTCAACTAACTTATCTCCAGACTGTTCAAGAACCGTTCCCATACCCAGTCTCAGTTTAAAAGCATCACGCGAACGGTTGCGCTTAACCCTTTTCACATCCCCCGCCAGGAATTTCACTACAGATTTACCATTCTCACGGGTGACTTGCTTTTTCTTGACTTCCCTGACTTCTCGCTCAATCAACTGTTTCCCGTTGCTGAGAAACGCTTCAAACGGATAAATCCGACTCAGCAGCCTGGCCCGAATTCTCAACCCAAAACTAAACTGATCGAAAATTTCGTTATAGGTTTTGAACTGTTCATCATTGACCAGCGACTTGAGTTTAGTTTCTAGTCGCTGCTCCTCGATGTCGATGTCACACAGCCAATTAGCATGAAGCCTGACAGCCGGATCTATATTTAGCCCAAATTGTACCGCCGCCGATTTAAGATATTGCTTAGATATTGATTTGTAACTCCGCGGGTATACCTCTAACTCCCTTTCGGCTAACCAACCCCACAACGGCGGAACATTTCCCAACTTGGTACTCACAGTTTTACTGTGGGCTTTTTCTGGGAACTGCCACGCCAGGGCTTGGCGAGTGTAGTTAATAATCGGTGACTGAACACGGTTAAGATGTTCGAGTTGCTGAACTAATTCACGCAGTTCATCAATTAACTGTGGACGGTGCATTAAAAATTGGCGTGGATTAAGTTCACCAGATTCTAAATAATTCTCCTGATCCACAGCATAGGCAGCCATAGCTAAAGCATCAGCCTCGTCAGATTTATTGGGTAAGTTCTTCCCGCCGCGATAGCGTCGGAGTTCAATATGTCCAACCCAAAGAATCTTAATTTCTAAGCTTTCTAGGATTCTCGCCCAAAGCCTTGAGTAATGATTCCCTGTTGGCTCAAGAATAGCTATATCAGGTTTGTTGTCTATTACATAATCAGCAAAATCAAAAGCTGATTTTTGCTTACTTTTAGGATTGGGGCTAGAGTAAAAACTAGGGAATAAAGTATTAGCTTTAGTTCTAGTTTTTTGCCAATAGGTCTTCAATCCACCTACAGGGTATTGTGTTAAAATATGACAAGTTACGCTTGACTTGCTAACATCAACTCCCAAGGATCTAATCGATTCAATTGTCATGGTTCTGTTTGCTAATTGGGGTTATTTAAAATTCGTGTTCCTACCACGAATAATTGAAAATCCCAGTTTGTACGCTTGAATCCCCTAACACCCCACCAAAAGAGGGGCGCGATTCACTCTTAACGCTGGGTTTAACCCGGTAATTTTAGGGAAGGTGCGCTTGAAAGTAACAACACCGCCAGTTTGTGGGGTGCAATCTAGTTTTAACGCCCCACTCCCTAGAAATAGTGGGACGGATTGCTTTGGACACAACCCGCGACGGTGGGTAATTTCCACCGTTTCGGCTACTGTGTCAGGTAGCCTCATCAGGCGCTGTAAAGCTTTTAAGTTCGTTAATTATTTTCTGCATTTCTTCAGCAGATAATTGACTGTACTGCTCACTAGCTTTTGCTCCTACATAGGATTTCCATGCTTTTATTTCTTCCCCCGTGATTTTGGCAAGGATTTGTATAGCTACTCCCATAGCTAAAGTATTCAAAATGCACACATTTCTGGGCAAACTAATAAAGTCAAATTCATCTTTGGGCAAATTATCCATCAGGCGGTTATGCTTTGGAGAGTGCCGATAACTTTTGCTGTATCTTCTAAGAGTATTTCTTGAGTGTCTTCTGAGAAATCTTCAACTTTCGAGATATACTCAATTACTTTTTCTAGTTGAGCTTTAGCCCTAATTAATTTGTGCCATTCAATGTAATAATCCCAGGCTGGATCTGGAACGGGGATATTTTCGTTATTTGGCGTTGGTGTTGTCATAACGTGTTTAAAGTTCTTCTAAAAATCTGTCCAATTCTCCGTTGATTACTTGGTCATAACTAGCAATCACTATTTCTGGTTTTTGTGGGCCGACTCGCTGCAATGAAGCCGTCATTCCACGAGTAACTAATGCTGCTTGAACTTCGGGAGATGCGATCGCAATTTCTGCATCTGCATAATCCTCCTGTAGGTAAGGAAATAAAATTTCTCGCACTTCAGAATCGGCACTTTCAATCACCGTCAGCATGTGTTTTTTGGCTTGCTCAACTGGTGGTTCTGGAAAATAAAATTCGACGCTAACCCCTTTTTGGATAACCATTCTCTGAACGTCTGCCGCTCTCAATGCTTGCTCAAATACAACTAAATTTTCTTGATCAGCAACTGGAATTCTTGCAATTTCTCCTGTTTCGGTTGAGCGGATGGCATCTTTAATAATTTGTTTGCCCCGGTCGATGGGTTGGGTCATGTTAACCTCCAATTTTTACTAAAACTGCGACTAAAAACTTTCAGCAACTTTGCTTTTAGTCGCAGCGTCAAAAGGGATATCGTCTGGATCTGGCTCCTCAGAAGTTAGGTTTTGTTGTTTTGGCTCTTGGTCAGTCTCCTCGGTCAAGTTATCTTGTTGTTTTGACTGGTTGGGTTGTTCTAGTAGCACAAGCAATTTGAGTAATTCGCTAGCAAGGAAAGCCCGCTTTTCATGCGAAATTCTGCACAACATCGCATAAAGGTGAAACTTGATAGATGGCAGGTAGTAGGAGTCAGGAATGTATGACATTTCTTCGGACAACCACAAATTGTGCATACAGTCCAAATAAACCCGAATTTCTTTGTGAGTTAAAGAGTAATGCTTTTTATGGTTGTCTCTGATGATGTATAAAATATGCTTAAAATCATCAAGATTTAGTGATTCATGCATGAAAGGTGTGCTATTTTTGACGGGTACTCAGTTTGAGTGTTGGGATTAATTGCGATCGCACTTCATTTGCTAGCGCGATCGCAAATAAATTGAGTTATCCTTTAACTTCCTGCGGTTGGGGTAGGTCGTAAACTACCTCAAAGTTCCCGCCGCCCTGTCGTAGAATGCTCGTGTAGGCATCGGCATCAGTTCGTGTGCGAAATCTATAAACTAATGAATTTCCACCAGTGGGCAAACGTCGAAAAATTGCCCACGGTCTAAGCTCGTCTTGATAACTCATAATTTCAAACTCTCAATTGTGCAAAAAAAACACCAGCGTAAACTTTGCCAGCCACGCTGGTGCAACCTTATATATTCAGGGGTGTTGTAGTTGGTGGGGTTTATTTCATAGGCGATACCTCCGTGACGACTTTTAGGCTTTGCCCGTGACGAACTTGATTAATCAGCGCTTCGATTAATCCCTCTCGGTCACTCACGGATAATGAGCTATTAATTTGATGGCCGACTACGTAGATTTCATCCCGGCAGCGCCCTGGAGCTTGATCACACAATTGGGATGCAATCGCCGAAATCAAAAACAGCTTTTCGCGTTTGGTCATTTTCTCAAACGTTGGCCCGTAATCCTCCTGGAGGGATTCTAGTAAGGAGCCGTCGTTTATGCTGTAGCTGGTAAAATATCCCACTGGCTTTGACAATTGGTACAATCTCCTTAAATTCAGTTTGCTGGCGATTGCTTCCTCGGACGGTAGGCGATCGCCTTTTCAATACACCCTCTTCCTTAGATTTCCTCCTGTTCCTCCTTCTCTGCCTTGCTGCCGATGATGATGTTCACGTCGCCATCCAGAGATTTGAAGCCAACGATCGCAAATTCCTGATCATCGACAGCAGTTGTTATAGTTACCACCGTCGCACCGGGGTAGTGTTTCAGGTTTTCAAGCAGTTCTAAAACTGTGGTTGTCATGTTTTTCCGAAAGTTGTAAGTATGCAGACATGAAAATATCACCGCGCAGTAAACTCGTTACCGCGCTTAGTTCTCGGTGATTGTAGGGTGTTTCCGCGCCGGGGCTTCATGCAATGGCGTGGGTGCTTGCTCCGGTGATGCCACGCAAAGGGTTAGGCGTGGGGGAGCTAAAAATAGTTTTGTCTTTACTAATCTAATGTTAGTATAATGCAAAGACATAACCTGTCAACAGTTTTGTGTATACAAAAAAGATTTTGTAAAGATAAAATGGAGCTACACTTTAGTGAAAGCGAAGAATGGCACGACCCAAGACATTGGCGGACGACGCAAAAACAGTCAACGTAAGAATGAGTCAAAACGACTGGGAGAATATGGACAAAATAGCCCAGTTGAGGGGACTAACCAGATCGGAAATGCTGCGATTAATAGCACAGGAGAAAATACCGCTCGGACAGATAGCCACAGAAACCCTAATCCTGGGAAAATCCTTGAGCGTCTCGAACTGATAGAAAAAACTTTTCTATCCTACGTGCATGGACATCAGCAACGGCTTGAGACGCGCCTAGATGAAAGCAAGAAACTAGAAGCTGTTTTCCAAGAAGAGGTACAAGCACTTAAACAAGAAATTTATGATTTAACCTCGGACACTACCGAAGAACCTGAATAAACCGTCCTACCTTTACAGGTAAGGGCGGTTTTGCTTTGTGAAGGGGTTGTGAAGATTACAAATGCGGGATTTCCCGATGTCTCAATCAGGTTATTTCCCGCATCGTGGAATTGAACATCTACTTTCAATTTCCTATGTACATTCTAATCAGCCTTCTGCTCAACCTTTGCATTCTCTACTACGGCATAATCGCCCTAATAGCAGCATGGCAGCAGGTTCGCCGCCAGTGGCAAGTTGTTGTATCTACATTCAACCAACCACAGGGTAACAAATCCCACTCATACCGCACCGACCCCAGAAACAGATACCTACAAGCTGATTTACTAACCTTGCTCAAGGGTGATGTCCCAGCCGCCAAAAGACTTTTGCTCCAGCAACGGCGAAAAAACCCAGGACAGTCGGATAACTGGTATTTAGAAAAAGTGATTCGTGACCTAGAGCGCGACAGGCATTAGCCAAACTGCGATCGATCTTGTAGGGGGCAGGGGGCAGGGGGCAGGGGGAGAAGTGCGATCGCAGATGACTAAAAACAGAATCAGCGATGCGGAAGTTTATTAATGATTTTTCGTAATTCGTAATTGACTTAAAAAAATCAAAAAGCCACCAGAGATTTAGCGATCATGGGTGGCTTTCCGAAAACAAACTAATAGTAGTATGCCAGAAAATTCATTTAAAAACAATCTTCCGTGGACGGAAGAACACGATGCATTCTGTTATCAACACCATATTCCACCCGCCGCTAAAATCCTTTGGCAGTGGCTGATGAGGCAAGGGCAAATAGCAGCAGAAATTGAACCAGATTTATCAGAATTTAATGCTTGGGTAGCCAAGACCAGAGGTAAACCATACTCTCACAATTACCTTAAAAAGATATTTGAAATACTGGTATCATCTCGTGTTCTACAAGTAATTAAACAATATTCTTGGAAGATAACCAAGTTACTTGTAAGACCATTGTCATGGTTAAATCCACCCAAAAAGCGGCGAGAAAAAAAGTTACATAACCATAACTCTAGTTACAATTCACAGCCCTCAAATGGTATCTCAGCCGAACAGGGGGTTAACAGCAGCAGCAATAGTATTACTCTTACAACTGCCGAATTTGAAGAGTTAGAAAGGCAACACGAGATACTTATAGCTTGCGCTGAGTATGAAATATACTTCGATCCGAATAAACGAGCAACTAGACATCTACTTGAGTTTGATATTTCAGATGTCCGATTAGCTTTAAAGCACTTTGTCAAACGTGGTGGACATCAAAAAATTCCTGATTCTCAAGCATGGTTAATTAGCTGTTTACGTGAGTGTTATTGGGCAGATAAATCGCTTAATTTATCTGCATTCATGCAACTTTTAAATTCTTGGTTCCCTAGTAACCTCCCACGGGATTACTAGGGAATAATCGCATAAAAAAACTGCCCTCAAATGAAGAGCAGCGACCATATAACTAGTTTGATTATGAAAGAACCTACGCTGTTTGATTTAGAAGCTTTTACTAAGGTTGATACTCCTGCTTACGTTTACGATCCATTCTGGAACAAACTTGATACTGCTGCCGAAGACAGTCATAGTGTTGGGGGGCAAAACTCAGACTCGGAATCTCCGTGTAAAAGTGTTGGGGAGCAAGTTTCAACTGATACCTTAAAATCTGCCCCCCAACACGATACCCACTGGATAGAGAAGTACTGGGTTGAGCGGTCTGGTAATAAATATTGGTATTTTCGGTACTGTTGGATGACGGGCAGGAAGATTAACCGCCTTTATTTGGGAAGTGTGAATAGTACAAAGGCCAAGTGTAAAAAGGCGGATGTGGAAATTGCGATCGCAGATGGTAAATTACCATTTGAGATTGAAAGCTTGATCCGAGGATGGAAAAATGAGCAGCCGCCCACCATGCCCAAAGTGCAAAGGAATCCACGTTTATAAGAATGGGAAAAATCCTTTAGCATCAGGCATCATCATTCAACGTTGGTACTGCCAAGTTTGTCGAAAGACGTTTCAATTATCATCTTGAACTTCCGCAGCTCGTCCCAGGCGCGGGTACTAGTATCTAATTCCCTAGAGTTCTGGTTAGGGTGATAATTTTGGCGCTTGTATTCGACGTAGCGTTCAATCACCTCAAGAATTTTTTGTTGTAAAAAATCCCCTGTGAGATCGGGGATATCATTTATCAGCTTGGAATCTACCGCTTTAGCATAAATCGAAATGTTGTCTTTGAGTGCAATGGGCACGCGAATTGTGGTTGTTTTCCCACTGTTCCATCCAGACTTCCAAGTGGTACTTGTGGGCCCGCCTTTACTCATTTTCATCACCTCTATTGCGTGTTACAAGGCAATATATTATAAGAATTCGGATTCAGAGTATGACTAAAAATCCACATCTTAGCGATGACGACGTTTTCGAGAGTCTAGACAGAATAATCCCCGACACCCTTGAAACACGCCTAGTTGGGTTAATTGAAGCTTGCAAAATAATCCAAGTCGATCTGAACCTTGGCAGAATTGAGGAAGCTAAAGAACTTTTGGCATTCGCTCTTACCGAAACAGAAAAAACCTGGCGTAAGACCGATCTGAAAAAAGCTTTAGTTCGTTACTTGCCCCCAGGTGATCAGTAGTCCCTGCTCCCTGCTCCCCATTCCCCATTCCCCAATGACCAATGACAAATGACCAATAAAAAGCGATCGCCAACCTTACAAGGCGATCGCAGTTGTTGCAATTCTGTGAATAAACATCTACTAGTTTGAGCTTATCCGGCACATCTTGCTTTGTCACAGATTGGGGTAAACCTGGTCAACTTCATCCCATGCTTGGCTTGCAAGGTTTTCTAATGCCATAGCCAAATACAGAGGATGGTCGTATTCCCCTTGCTGCAAGCGGTCAAAGAAGATTTCGATTTGGAGAAATAGGAGTTTGGCGTTCATAGAGTTGCGATCGCGCCCCGGCGTTCGTCCATGTCAATTTCAAAATAAGGTTCAAGTCCTTTGTTGTCGCGGTGTCCGGTGAAAGTGCGAATGATTTCTTTTTCAATCCCACTTTTTCGCAATTTGTTGACCATGCTCCGGCGGGTACTGTGAGTAGAGATTCCTTTAGCTTCAAATCCTGCGTTATCTGATGCCCGCATCAAAATGTTATAAGCATTTTTCCAACAAATCGGCTTAGTTCCACATCTTGAGGGAAAGAGCCACTCGCTATCTGTTGCTGGTTGGTATCGCTCTAGTGATTCCTTCAAAATTTGATGTACTGGGATTTCGGTTGTTTCGGCTGTTCCGTCTGGCCTGTGTTTTCGGATGATGGCCGGGAAAATGATGTCTTCTTTGGGTCGTCCAGCGCGATCGTAAACATCGCTCACCCTCAGTTGAACCAGGGCCCCCCACCGTTCGCCGGTGAACCAAGCTAGGTCTAAAAGCAATCTGTACTTCTCGGTTCTGATTTGTCGCCTGATTTTTGAATATTCACCATCTGTCAGCACCGAGGCTTTTCCCTTTCTGTTATTCTTTGGCATGGATATAAAAATAAGTTTCGTATGTTCCGCTTTTACCTTTGATTCAGGTGAAAGTGGAACTTCCTAAATATTCACTATTAGTAAATATTCGCTCAATCCTATTCCCAGTAAAGGATACGCGACATCCGTAAATGTTCCACTTCTACATAAAAGTGGAACATTTACACAAATTTTGCTAGCGCGTACAACGGATTTATTCACCTCATAAAAATCCGTTTCATGGAACCAACACTTATCGCTGTATTTGGAACAAACGCCACCCAGGACGCAGACACCTTAACTATCAGCAAAGCCGACTTAGTTTCTACGGGTTTGACCCCTGGTGCTAATAACACTGCTGAATCTTTGCTGATAGCGCTCATGCTGAAGTTCAAGGCAGCGCTAACGGACGAAGGCAAAGATACCAATATTGATCAATCTGTTGCGGTTGTGGATGGCTTTAGTCCGTCGATTACCACTCGTGATAATGCCATCTATTTACGAAATACCATTTCAGTAGAAATCGACCGGGTACTTGAAGGTGCAGGAACAATCGACCCCGATCTTTATTAATTATGCAAGCACTAACACTTGCTCAATTATTTGGTGTTAATGCTAGTCAGACTGCTACTGAATTGGTCATCAAAAAAGCCGATTTAGTAGCAATAGGTCTAACACCCCAAACAAATAATCGTGCTGAACAATTAGTAGTTGCTCTTGTATTGCAAGCATTAAGTAATTTTGAAGGTTACTTAACGGATGAAAACAGCAACATTATTATTGACGAAAAAAACACCCCTATTGGATACAACAATGAGCAGTTATACGAACTGCTAGATATTTTTCGATGGGATGATTACGTCAAGGATAGAAATGGTCAAATTTATCTAACAAACACAATTGTTATGGAAAGTTATGCTCAAGCAGATTAAGGATATCGGAATTACAAAAACTAGCGCTGAAAATGGCGATTTTTTGTTACTTCAAAATCCTTCCACGAGTGAAACCTACAAGATTACTAAAGAAAATTTGTTGGCAGGACTATTATCTGATACTACTGTTGTTCAGCCGACGACCTTGCTTTTACTTCACGGAGAGGGCACTAACGGCGGAACTTCTATTATTGATAGTTCCAGCTTTGGCAGAACTGCGACCAGAGGCGGTAATCCTGTTACTTCCACTACTCAAAAAAAGCTTGAAACCTCATCATTGTATTTTGATGGTGCTAGCTTTCTGACATTCCCTGCATCAAGTGACTTTGACTTAAAACAGAATGATTTTGCAGTTCAGGCATGGATTTATCCGACATCTGTAAGTGGCAGTAGAGCAATTCTAGATAGGTACAATAGCACTATTCCTTTCAGTTGGCAGTTTGCCTTGAATAACGGAAAGCTTAATTTCTACATTCGTAATTCTAGTGCAAGTGGGGCTTTGTTAAGCCTTGATGGTGATACCACATTAGCCATTAATACTTGGTATCACGTAGGGGTTAAGCGGATAAATGGTGTTATTAGTCTATGGCTAAATGAAGAGCTTGATGCTATCTCCTTGGTAAACGCTAGGTTGAACTCTAGCTTAGTACTTACCGTAGGCAAGCAAGGAAATGTAAGTAACTTTTATTACCAAGGCTATCTTGATGAATTGCTATTTACCAAAAATGGCGAAACATTAATTTAACTGCAATACCAACACAAGCATTTAGCTAATTATAAAAAATGTCTGAGCTACAAAAAAAATGCTTTGGGTGGAAAGGAGTAACCGGATTAGGAGAAACAAGCTACTTTCTATCTTGCGCTCAACTCCCCGGATGGAAAATCAACCCAATATATTCGGGAGGGTATTCTTACCCAACTGATAACGGAATCAATATTGCATCAGAGAGCTACGGGGCTATTCCTACTCAAATTATTGCTTTAAAAAATCAAGCAGAGATAGATAACTGGCTAAATGGTGCGGCTGCTAGTGGTGGCGGTTGTAGCGATTGTTTAGGGGATTGCCCGTCCGGTTCTCATAAATGCACCCACAATAAATACCCAGGATATTGCTGTGTTCCGTGCAAAGGAACGGGCGATCGCCTAAAAAATATGGCTAATAAGGTAGGTCGATAAATGACAGAAGTTTGTAAAGATATCGACCAAGGATTAGCAGCACTCAACCGCAAAATTGATGCACAAAATCAGCGTATACGAGAGTTAGAACGCAAGCAGCAGCAGTGTTGTGAAGGCAACCAAGGTGATGGTAACGCTGACCTTTCACAAATCCTGAAAAGGCTAAAGAAGGCAGAAACAGACATTCTTGAACTTGGTGGAGTTCTTAAATCTGTTATCGATGATTTAAAAGATTTATTGGATGCCGCAACTGAACACAGTGAGACAGCTAATCAATCACAAGGTATTTTCTCAGCAATTATTGATTTCTTTGTAGATGAATAAATCATGGTAGTCTCCCAGCAGATATCCCCTAGCGCTCTCAGGTCTTATAAACTTTCTAAATACGCTAATGGTCAGCCAGGAAAGATGTTACTTGAGGCTAAGAGAATCAAGCGTGTAACATCTCAATTTATGTCTAAGTCTGGCGCGAAGGAAGCCGCCAAAAGAATGAAGGCACTCAAGGGTACTGCTGCTAATGCCAAGAAGGTGGCGGATGCCACAAAAAAAGCAACTGACCTATCAGAAAAAATACAAGCTGCACTCTTTAAAAATATTCCTGGTAGCGCTCTACTTGATAAAGCCTCTCGCGTTGGTGGTATCCTTGGAATTTTCTCTGCAATTGGGTTGGTTCTGCTGGTAAAGCTTCAAGAATTTGTCACTAGCCAAGCCTTTGATGACATTAGTCAAATAGGAGTTGACTTAACAAAAACAAACACGATAGCAATAAACAACGGATTAAAGCTCAAAAGCTTTGATGCCAAGATGCAGAAAATTGAGCAAGAATTAAGCGCTAATGCTAAGGATTTTTATCAATTAAATAAGCAAGCCGGAACTATTGCTAAAAATGCAGCAGATGCAAAAAAGCAAGCAAATGATGCACTCTATGAAACACGACAAGGTAGGTCAATTCTTGAAAGTAAAGTATCTCAATCGCAAAAGCAGGCGAATGATGCACTGTATGAAACTCGCCAAACAAAGTTTAATTTAGATTCTAAAATCCAACAAATTAACGCCAACATAGCACGAATTAGCTCAAAGGCTAATGATGGATTTCAGACTGCGATTAGCGCTACTGTTTCTAAACTACAGGCAGAACTAGCATCAGTTAGAGCCAGTATAAAGCCAACGAAACCAGTCCTACAACCGCCACCTGTAGACACTGCTTCCATTACCGCAAATGCTGTCAGCGCTGCAAGAACTGAGGCACGAGTTGCAGTTTCTGCACTGCAAGGTGTTGTGGCTGGTCTGAGTGGTCAGCTTGCTGCCGCACTAACTTTAGGCGGTACTGCTATTAATGGAGTTTCAAATTTAGCAAGTTCCGTTGCAACTGCAAATAGTACAGCTAATGCTGCATTAAATGAAGCTAAGAAAAATTCAGGAATTGCACCACTACAACAATCAAATTTATCAAAAGAGTTTGATAAAAGACTTGCTGATTTTGAACGATTAAGCACAATGACGGCTGATGAACGCTTTGAAGAATTTAAGAGAGAGAATAACAAAGCGCTTGGAATTAGAGATTTACAGCAATCAAATTTATCAAAGGAATTTGATAAAAGACAAGCTGACTTTGAACGACTGAGTACTATGACGGCTGATCAACGATTTGAAGAATTTCAGCGAACAAATCGAGAATCTTTAGGATTGCTGAAAACAGATTTAACTCAAACTAAAAAAGAAATTGATGCTAATAAAGCAACAATCACCAAAATTGATACGAAGCTTGGAGAGCAAGCAAAGGTGAATCAAGAAGCGTTACCAAAACTCGACCAAATACTTGGAATACTGCCTCTAATACCTGCTCGTGCAGCATCGGCAATTAGACCCAGCATTCCAACAATCCCGCAGATAGAAACTGCGGCGGCGACGGGGACATGCCGAACCACTCAACCAGGGGGCTGCATGAACAAAGCACTAAAAGACAATGCAGCAGATATCACCAACAACAACAACACGAACTCAGCAAATATTTTAGATGCCATCAACACTGGGGCGAATGCTGCATTGCTTACTGGGCAACAAACAATATTAGCAAGGTTGGGTGATCAGGTTCCCGGTGGGATATCGGGTTTTCTGGGAAGAGGGTTTAAGTGGTTGCAGTTAGATAGAGTTCTTAATGTTTTGATATTTATCACTACCGTTCACAATGCTGGAATGTTGAGTAACAATCTCGCCCAAACGTTGTTACAGGCAATTGGAAACGGATTAACACTGATAGGCATTAAAGACGAAAACGGCAACGCATTAGATTTAAATACTTTGCTTGGTGGTGCTATCAGCAGTGTACTGCAAGGTATTCTTGGAGCAGAAAATTACGCTACTTTAAGCGCTGCATGGACAAAAGCTAGCCGCATTTATCAGGCAGGCGCAAACGTGATCAGCAGTTTTACAAGTATGAGTGATGTAATCCTTAATGCTATTGAATATCTAGCAGGTCAATCAGCTAAAGTAGGCAATGCTTTACGTAATTTTAGAGTTGTGGGTGAGAGAGCTTATGAAGTTTTCAACCCTCAGCCTAATCTTAAATGGGGAATATTTAGCAAACTACAGAAGGGACAAGAATCTGCTGACTTTATTTTACAAGTTTCTCAAGTCCCAATAGATGTAATACAAGCAGGAACGGATTTTACTCAATCAGCGACTGAACTTACCAAAGCTATCAAAGAAGATCCAGAAGTGCCAAAGGGATTAAAAATTGAGGATGCTGCTCAGACAAAAGCTAAAGAAACCGAGGTTAAAAGTGCAAGCTTATCTTTGAACTTGAGTGAAATTGATTTAGATAGTGATGAATAGACAACGGGGGATAAATGGCGTTACCTGCTAACTTTTCACCAGTAGAACATCTTCATGATTTAATCCGCAGGGAGCATAATAAACGGGTCAATGCTTGGTTTAAAAACCAGAGAAAGGATTCACTGGAAACTCCAAAGGAAAATGCTTATCAAGCCTGCTTGATAAGAGATGAAGACGATGCTAACACTATGTTACTAAGGAAGTTGTTTTTTGAGTTTGATGTTGGTCAAGCGCAAGCCTTACAAGCTCCTATCTACGGAATTCCTGTTCCCGAACATCAAAGGGATATTAAATACAAACCACAAGTAAAATTACATTTTCAAGAAAGGCTAACAGTCTCTTCGCCGGGCGACAGAACCAGAGGAGCTAGGCAAGAAATTACATTTAGGTTAATGAATGAAAGCTCAGATACAATATCTAGGGCTGATGCAGAAAGACTGGCGACGGCAATAAAAAGGGATTTAACAAAACCTTTGTTGATTATCGAAAAGGGCAAATATAAAGCCACCTACTTAGATGATGAGCATGGGTATGATTTTAGGTTACTCGTAGAAAATGAGGCGGAAGGAATCAGAGTTATCAAGAAAATTTTAGAAATACAGGGGCATTCTTATAACGATGATTATTTTCAATTTGTCAAAAATAACCGTACCTATTCAATGACACCCGGAACCCATCGTGTATATGGACAAACAATCAATAAGCCTGTTTTACGTCCAACTGTGCCTGTAAGATTCCGTTATGCCCAATTGTTGATCTATGGCAGATCCGCTCACATTAATTTAGTGGCCATGTCTGATGTCAATCTCAAGTCGGTTATAGAGAGGGTCGCATCGACTTAGTTTACACACCGGGAAGTATACTTCTCGACCAACGCGTTAGGACAAATAATCCGTGTTAGACATGGATTATAGGTATAGAAAATTAATCAGTATGGCAAGACGATTTAACAATTTGAATGCAGCGCTCAAATATCTCCGTCCTCCTGGAGCTACTGAGGAATCCGTAGTTCCAGATGCACCAGTTGGATCTCAATTAAGAAAATATCAGGACTTTAAAGCAGGAAAACAGGTAATTAACATTGTCCGTGCGGCTGATAGCTTACCCGGCAACATAAAATCCTGTGCTTTGAAGGCTTTTGGTGAACCTGTTGCAAGTACAGATAAATTTTTGGTTGATATCTCTGGTCGAGCATTGACAAAAATTGCTGATACTGGTGTGACAGAAGCAATTTTGAATATTGATTCCACTACAGAAGGAATTGCCAATTTAGAAAGGGAAGTAGGATTTGTTCCCGCACGCGCCACCATCTCAATTGTTCCAACAGGTGCGGGAACGAACACCCCATCTAAAATCACTGGTGACAACTATAAGAAGAAAGCCACCAAAACTTACACTTTTCCTTTTGGTGCTGGGACTGATACGCCTAGCTACAAACAAACTAAAGCTGCAATTTTAGCTGCTGTAGCTAGCGACCCTGCTAAAAATCGTGGGGTATCTTTTAAGCCAGAGAAGTACTAATGCTAAATGACATTCTTGGTTTAACGATCATTACAAACCAAGGAATGCCTGAAGGCGAATCATTGAGGCTGATTGAAAAGCTAGAATGCGCTGAATTAGCCCAGCAGCATTTTATTAAAGGTCTTATCAGTCTCAGTGATTATTTAGACATCCTGGATTTGTGCGAGGTTAATGTTGATGATTACTTGGTAACAGTCGAACAGAATCTCGCAGCAGTAGGGGCTATTTAATTTAATGGCTGACCTAGCGCTAGAACTAAACAACCCCAATAACTGGAATCAGGTTTATGACGAGGCAAGGGTTGCAGCACAGTCACCAGGACAAGTTTACAGTTACAGCCCTATTCCTGCTTTTGAGGTTCCTTTTTTATTTGAGTCTCATGTCATTGTTGTTCGATGCTTGTGTACTGTGCCTTCTGGCAAGCGCTGGCGATTTGCTGGCAACATTAAATATCAGTTCGCTGCACCAATAGCTGGGATTAATTCACCTGCTATTACATCTATTGAAATTCCTCTTAAACTCAATCGGACTAAGCTTATAAAGTTTCCCAAGGTTGCTAATAATTATCAGGTAGTAATTTCTGATGCAACGTGGTTGACGAATCTTCGAGTCACTATTTGGGAATATCTACAACCTGTAGAGAATTTCACTGATAGCTTGATCTTTCAACTGGGTGATGACCTAGAGCGAATTGAAGCCAAAATTGATGCACTTTAAATGAGTACCGCAAAATCAGAAATAGCTGTTACTAATTCTTCTAATCCAGGTGTAACGTTAACTCTGGAAAACACTGGGGTCTTTCTAGGAATACTCGTTAGTGTTTTAGTTATCGGTGGAGTAGCTGTACAAATAATTAGTAAAATCAACAGAATCTCATCTTCTGTTGCCCAAATTGAAGAGGGAATGAAGGAGCATGTTAGGAATGCTGAGAAAATCCGCCAATTAGAAAAAACCTTAGATTTACATATTCAAGAGTATGTGAATCGTAAAGATGTTATGCAGATGGTTTTGGGGCAATTGGATCAGAAAATTAATCACAAGTTTAAGCGGCTTCTTTTTTACACTAGAGATGTGCAGCGATTTTTGCAGAAAGATACCAATTTTAGTATTAGAGAATATGAAGAGAATACCCAAGAAGAATAATGTCTGACAACATTACCGAACCTCTGGATCAAGAAAAATTGCTAGAGATCCTGAATGCGCTAAATACCAAGATGAGCGAGATGATTCAGGTCAATGGCATCAGATATACCCTTCTAGAGAAGCGCATACAAAAACTAGAGCAGTTTCAGCGTGAGTACGAAACCCAACAAGAACATGACCGCGATCGCAGTTAAACGGGATTTATGAAGAATCTGGAACCACACCAAACTCTACCTTGGCTGAAAAGAATTTCTTCTCGTGCATTGAGAAAAGCTGAACTCGATCGGCGGCGGCAGGCGTTCCGCTCCACATTAGAAACAATCAGAAGACTTTCGGGTAGATAGTCACGCTTGGATTCATTCTTCTGACGGTTCGTAGTTCTCGTTATCACTTAATTGTTTACGTAGCTCGGTTAGTTCCTTGTCAATATCGGCTTTCTGTTTTTCAAGCAGTTCGATTTTTTCTTTGAGAGATACCACATAGACTTGGTGCATCTCTAGCTTGCTTCCGGTTTTGTATATAGCCATGTCACTGGGGATTCTAGTTTAGTTGTGTGTGGTCTGCGATCGCCTGCAATAATTCTAGAAAGTGCGTTGACGCTAGTATTCAAGCATTTGCGCCCAAGATAGAAGAGTCATAGTGGCGTAGCAAATCTGCTGGATCATTGTAAATTGCGATCGCTCCCGACAGTTGTTCATCGCTAAAACCACCGCAGCGTAAAGCAATCACACCTACCCCTGCTTTGCCGGCAGACTCAATATCGTAGGGCGAATCTCCCAGCATCACTACTTTATCAGGTGTCATTTGCCCTTTGTTCAAGGCAGCTTCTACAATGTCAGGAGCAGGTTTAGATGCTTCGGCATCATCGGATGTAGTTACTTCCGATAGCAAATCATCTACTTGGGCAATTTTGAGTAATATGTCCAGTTCTTGAGAACTTGCTGAACTAGCAACAACTAGATGCAATCCTGATTTTTGCATCTTTAATATTAAGTCTCTGCTACCATTGGCAGCAGTAATTTGCAATTTATATTTGTTCAATATAAGTTCTTTGCGTCGCTCGGCGATCGCTTTGCCAGTTCCTTCTTCATCATTTAATTCTGGCACTACTTTGGGAATCAGTTGATCTCCACCCATACCTATGAGTGGTCTGACTGTTTCAAATGGCACTTCTAAGTCATAAGCTGCAAATGCCTCTACCCAAGAATTGGCATGAATATCATTACTTAATACCAATGTGCCATCAACATCTAAAATCACTCCCTCTAATGCCATGAAAAACCTCGGCTGACGTTTTATTTTATTGATGATGGCATGGCAAAGAGCTTACTTCATCGTCCTAACAGAAGAGAAAAGGGTTATAGAAGAGATGGCGATCGCCTGAGATAATTCCAGAAGGTGCGTAGACGCATTCGCGCAGCGTCTTGTAAAGAAGCGGCTTGTCGCCAGACATCGCCTCAATAAAACTTTACCAACTCCAAATCACGTTCTGCGCGTTGGATAGCTCCCTCTTTTAACTGTTCTCTAAGATTGGCTAGGCTTTTCTGAGCAATATAGTATTGCACAGTTTCGTTGATGAATCTACTGCGATCGCCTTTTTCAATAACTCGATCAATTAATTCAATTGTCTCATCTGGCAAAGTGATGTTAATCTGGCGATGCATGATTTATTACTTTATCTTGCACATTAATTTGATTGTACACATCTAAAGTGTAGTTGTGCTAAGTGCGATCGCACTTCTCAATTCTTTATTCAATCTCGTTAATCCAACTTTTAATTGCGCTGACTAAATTTGGATGTGTAGACGGAAAACCTTTCAGAGGTGCTTCTAAAAATTGATCGGTAATCCAGGCAATATGTAGCACATCTGTTACCCTGCGGCAAAAGGTGATAAGCGCCTGATTGGGTTCGCAATTGTTAATAATCAAAGCGAGATGCTGTGTTTGGAGTCGTTTTTTAATTGGGAGGACAATTCGTTTGAATTGAGGCGCATTATTAACTGCTGGAATTTCTGGATTATCGAGAAAAACCGTTAGATAGATTTGGTTACAGAGTTCCTGTGATATGGCGCTTATATCTGTTTCGTCTTGAAGTGCTTCACAGTTGATGACGATGGGATAGCTTTTGTTAGTTGGTTGGAGTTGAGAGGCGATATCAGCTATTAGATTTTCTGAATTTTGAACTGTGGAACTTTCGCCGTGCCAAGCGCGATAAAATTCTGGGTAGCTCATGTTTTCGGCACAGCGCCAAACAATGGAGTAGCAGTTATCAAAAAGGCTCCTATCATTTTCCCAAACATCATTTGTCAAGTAGTCTTTTAACTCAATAGCTACTTCTGCAAATTGTTCACCTTCAAGGATTTGCGGTAAGCTATTAGTTATACCTCTCTGAGTATTTTTATTTTGAGTAGTAGTCAGCAGATTTATCAATGAATTTATTGCTCTTTTATTACCCATACCAATTTGCTTTAAACTTTCAGCTACGGTAGTGTAAATAGAGTCATTGTTAGTAATTTGAATTATATTAATCAGTGTAGCAATTGCAGTTGCATCTCCTAAGTTGGTTTTTCCTAAGTTAATTGCTATTTTTTGTGACAAAGACCAAAACGTAAATTTTTCTCTAACATTAAGGGTAGAGTCTTCTGGAAAACTCTGAATCACCCTGCTTTGAAAATCAATTGCGATTTGATTGCTAGGATCAATTAGTACTAATAAACAATTGGCAGAAACCCATAGATTTTCATTCTGAGTGATATTAATTAGTTTAACTACGGTACTAATTGCAAGTTGCGCTTTGGGTTGAATATAATTTAATATAAAAGCTGCTAACAAACACTCAGTTTCATCTTGAGAGGTAAGTATTAAATCAATAACGACAGCAACTGCGGTTTTATGACTGGGTTGGATTATTTCTAATATAAAAGCTCCGTATAAACGAATTAATGTATACTGTGAATTATGAACTAAGTTTTCTATATTTGTAAGCGTAGTGTGATTGTCAACTTTTATTTGTATTTGTCCTTGACACCACATTCTTGAAAATTTCCACACCAAAAAATAAATGTCACGTACAGATTGCGCGTTATTATAATATGAGATAAATTCATTTGGGATTAATTCAAATATTAAATCTAACAATAATATATATTCATGTTCTTCTTCTGAAATTGTATGTTCGTTAGATATTTCTTCTAGTATAATATCAGTCTCATGAGGAAATATATTTTGAGCAAAAGGCTCAATCACTAACTGAAATAAGTAATTTAGATAAGTAGGATGACTATTATCAATTTCACCTAAACTTTGATTCAATAGTGTAAGACTATCTAAATCCTCCACTCGCTCAATCAGGGGTACTAAATTATCAATCACAATTGGATGACCAGGGTATATTTGTTTTAAGCTAGCAGATGCCATCCAACAAATGCTTTCATTTTTAGTGTTTTGAATTATCTGAACTAAGGATTTAATTGTAGTAGGATTATCAGGGCTAATTTCTCTCAAGATATCAGCCGCTAGTATACAGATGTATTCATTCTTAGTAGTTGTAATCAGCTTGACTAACGCGGGCACTACCTTCTCTCGATTAGTTTCTTTCAAAGCCTTTCTAGCTTCCTCTACAACTACTGTTAGATCAGTCACTCGCTCCTGTTTCTCTTCATTAAAATAACCAAAGCCATAGCTAACAAGCTGGCTTACAATTTCATCAGCACGATTGCACTCCACAAACTCGCTAATTCCAGCAGCTGCTAAAAAATAAGCTTGATAACAAAAGAAATACCAGCAGCCATCATCAAACTCAACTAAAGCTTTGATAAACTCTTCTTTTTTCTCCTTCGCTACATCCTCTCGTCCCAACCACAGTAAAATCACTTCCTTCCACTGTGGCTCAAAAATACGGTAAATGCCTGCATTAGGATTATCTGGAATGTGCGTCAGAAAAAAGCGCCAATCATCAATTGCACAAGCAGCAAAATATTCCTCAAATGTGGGATGGTAAAAAGCATAAACAGGTTCTTCTGGATCTTCCTCTGCAACACCTACCTGATTTAGCCAACCCAGTTGCGTTGCTAGCTGAAATAGAGGTGTATCCGATTCACCCAATACCGACCAAACAAAGCGACGGGTGAGGCGAAATCGAGAGTAAGATTGAGAAATTGCAAGCTTCGCCAATCTTCCCAAAGCTTGATTCAATTGCTTTCGAGTTGCAGAATCAGAGGGAAAGTATTCTTGTTTCCACTCGTAGAAAGCTTCCACAAATCTTTGGTATAATGCAGCCTTAGTTTTTGGTAATTTACCTTGTCTGAGTTGCCAGGAATAAGCCATTAGTGACAACCGCAAAGGATTTTTGACCAAATCTTTAATTCTTTCTTTTCCAGGTTGATCTAAGGCTGTACGTAATGCCTTACCTAAGTGCGGATTACTAGTTACAAACCAGTTGATGAGAAATTGGTTAACTTGATCCGAATCGGGTTTGTGGCGATCGCCATAGCTAAATTCTAAAGTACGATAGGTATCAAATCTTTCTAAAGCATTTTTACCAGCATCCCACACATTCAGCCGACAGGTTAGTACAATCCGCGCATTGGATATCCAGCCTGTGGTAAGTTGAGATGCGATCGCAGTCAAAAGATTGCCAGTTTCCACCGACATCTCATCAACACCATCCAACAGTAGCCACACTCGCTCCCTGTTGAACAGTTCCACAAAAGAATCTTCCATTTCTGGTGTGACTCGCGCTGTTTTCAAAGCGTATTTTAGCCATATCTGTAGCAAATACTCTTCTAGGGTTTTCACCTGCAAATCTGCTAATGACACCCAAATAGCTACATCCTGATCAGTGTTTTCAAACACCCAATCTGCTATCTGCTGCAAAAGTGTAGTTTTTCCGGCTCCCGGTTCTCCGATGATGGCGATGCGTTTACCCTTACTTTTGGGACTTACCCCTAATCTGAGAACTTGCTCGAAAAACTCATCATGCTGTAATGTCCGGGTAACTTCATACTCCGTTGGCTGGTTTGAGGATTCCTCACTGCTAATTTGGCGTTGTTGTTTTCGCTCTATCAATCCCAAAGGCACATAAATATCTCCTCGCTTAAACGTTGTTCCACCACCAGCCATCAACGGATTAATGGTTAATCCCTGTTTTTCAAGCATCCCTTGGCAAACTTGCCGATGAATTAGAATTTTCTGGTCTAATTCGGAATTGGTGATAGTTGGGTTCCACTCACGAGGATTGATAACATCTAGCGGATCTAAATCTAAGGCTTTAGTAATCCAGATAATAGAATTTCGATCAACTGGCTCTGGTTTCAGAAACCTTTTGACTGTGCTGAGACTCACACCTGATTTATCTGCAAGGTCTTCTTGCGACCAACCTTTTTTGTCCTTCTTTTCAATGAACTTTTCTAGTTCAGCCATTCGTTGTAGGACTTTTTTTAGCCCTTCTGGAGTTGCTCGTAAGCTACGAGATTTAGACGCTGAAATCATTGGTAATATCTAATCTCAGTGATTAACAACAACAGCATAGTCAATTTATTGCCGATTGAGTAGTGTAGTTCAGATCAGTTCAGAACGAAGTGAACTATTCTGCTCTTGGAAAGTATTGATAACCTCGATATTCTCGAAACATAGACCAATTCAGAAATATCGAAGGGCATGAAAAATGAAAAGAACTATATTCAACGGAGCTTTAGTTTTGGCCTTTGTCGGAACTGTTTTACCAGCAATAGCAAAATCAAATACCTCAGCATCTGTGCTTCCCTCAATCTACGCTCAAAACACCGCAGTTAACGGCACTCTTGTAGAACCTCGTCGAATTCGCCTACCAAAAGTTGCCACACAACGCAGCACTAAAAGTAACCCAAACTGCCTTTGTCCCTACGACATAGCCTTTAAGGGCAGCATCTGTGGAGAAAGATCGGCTTATGTCAAACTAGATGGCGATGAGCCAGCTTGCTATGAAGGTGAAACAGCAGCAAGACAGCTTTGGTGGAATAACCCCAATAATCAGTTTGTTGATCGTAACCGTCAAGGACAGTAATTTTATTTGGTAATATCTTTTCTAAGTAAATGCTTAATAGTAAGGTGCGTTAAGACAGGTTTAACGCACCCTAATTTATGACAATTCCAACTTTTCACCCCGAATCGAATAATCTAACAACTCCATTGGGTGAATAACTGAAATATTCTTACCTTGTAACTGTAAATGCTTCGTAATTTGCAAAGTACACCCAGGATTAGCAGAAGCAATTAACTCAGCACCAGTATTCAACAAATTCTGCACTTTTTGCTGACCTAATTCTTCAGCAACTTCTGGTTGCAGCATATTATAAACCCCAGCACTGCCACAACATAAAGCCGCATCTACCGGTTCTTTTAACTTCACTCCTGGAATTTGTCGCAATACCTGACGCGGTTGGACGCTAATCTTTTGACCATGCAATAAATGACAGGCATCTTGATAAACTAAATTCAAGGGTTTATCAGTGAGTGGCGACAGTTTTGCTGTTATACCAACAGTTGCCAAAAACTCTTGGGCATCTTTAACTTTGGCTGCAAAATCCTTCGCTTTTTCCCGATATTCTAGGTCATCTTCTAAAATATGACCGTATTCTTTTAAAGTATGACCACAACCAGCAGCATTGATAATTACAAAATCGACATCAGTGTTAGCAAAACTATCAATCATCTGCCTTGCTAAAGCTTTCGCCTGTTCTGTTTGTCCTTGGTGTTCGGGAAGCGCTGCACAACAACCTTGAGATTTGGGAATCACAACTTCACAACCATTCGCTGTTAAAACCCTCACTGTTGCTTCATTCACGGCGGAGAAAAACAACCGTTGCACACAACCCAAAATTACGCCGACTCGATAGCGCTTCTCACCTTTAGCAGGAATCACACTAGGCAGATTATCTTGAAAAGATTTGAGGGTAATTTCTGGCAGAATTGATTCCATTGCTGCCAAACGGGGCGATATTTTATTAAGTAAACCTGTAGCGCGAAAGAATTTAGCAAACCCCAATTTTTGATAAACCAATAACGGAACTAATAAAAACCGTAAAAGATTGGGATAGGGAAACAGAGAAAATATCAGTTGACGAAAAAATTGGTCTGGCAAACTGCGAGGATAATTACGTTCAACTTGGTGGCGAGTTGCAGAAATCAATTTGTCATACTGCACACCAGAAGGACAAGTACTCACACAAGCAAGGCATCCCAAACACGAATCAAAATGTTCTACAGTTGCTGTATTCAGGGCAATCTCACCCTCATTAATTGCATCCATTAAATAGATGCGTCCTCTAGGTGAATCCATCTCTTTACCCAGCACCCGATAACTCGGACAAGTCGAAAGACAAAATCCACAATGTACACAACTATCAATTAACTTTGGGTCAGGCGGATGACTCTCATCAAAGCCCTTCAAATTCTTTAAACTAGCCGTATTATTAACAGAATTTTCTGAAACTTGCATATTTCTCCCTTCCCCTCTCTACCTCAGCGTTCTCTGTGCCTCTGCGGTTCGTTTTCTTAAAACTAAATTCCACCCACAAACCGCCCAGGACTTAAAATATTCTTACTATCAAACTGTTCCTTAATACGGCGCATCAAAGGTAAAGCATTACCCGTGTAACCCCAAACATCTATTTGTTCTTTAACCGCAACTGGTGCTGACAGAATTGTTAAAAAACCTTTATTCGCTTGAGTGCGTAGGCGCAACCCGCCGGAGGCATCGCTTCCAACAGAGTGTAGCTGATCGCGCACTTTCAAAACTTGATTTTTACTCTCTAATTGTAACAAACCCAAACCACTACTAATATGAATTAAACCTAATTCCACCTGAGTCAAAATCTCTACAGCAGCAGTAGGTAACACTCCTATTTTGCAGGTAATCACAGATTCTGTGGCAGAAAAATGTATTCGTTCTTGCAATCTCTGCCATAGACTAGCCTCATCAGCATCGGCAAAAATTGCCCCATCTAAACCTAACTTTTGACCAACTTCCAAAACTCGGTTTGATTGTTCTTTAACACTCTCAGTAATACTTTGAAAACGAGCAATTAATCCTAGTCCTTCACCCAAACCTAAGCTAGACACCAATTTAGTTGATAACAAATCAGCCTGAACTGGTGTCAAAGCCGAACCTCGAAGGATATCAGCCGCTTGGGATACAGCCTCAGCACTACCAGTTAGTACTACCGTCCCTGATGCCTCTGATAGCGGATACAAGCGAAAAGTTAGTTGACTAATGAATCCTAATGTGCCATAAGACCCAGTAAGCAACTTCATCAAGTCATATCCGGCAACATTTTTAACTACTCTTCCCCCAGCTTTGGCGATTTCTCCATCAGCACGGACAAAGGTAACACCTAGTAACTGGTCGCGCACACTACCATAGCGTTGCCGCAGAGAACCTGTATCACCTGTGGCAACAATACCGCCAATGGTTGCTGACTCCGGTGCTGTGGGGTCAAGGGCGAGAAACTGCCGCGATTTTGCCAAAAGTGCCTGGAGATCCGAAAACTTCATTCCAGCTTCTACAGTGACAGTCAAATCGCCAACGGCGTGTTCAATCAGTTGGTTGATGCGTTCCGTGCTAACTACAACATCAACACCCTTAGCTAAACCGCCCCAGCTAAGTTTACTGCCGCTACCACAGGGAAGCACGCGCCAGTTGTTAGCGTGAGCTTTGGCGATAACTGCGGCTAGTTGTTGTTGGGTGCGGGGATAGACGATACAACTGGGAGGTTTTCCAGAAGTTATAGCCTGTTGGATGCGGTTTTGCTGACCTATTTCGATATTTTCCCAAAGGTAAACAGCATTTTCTTCGCCGATAATAGATGCAAAATCAGTAGCGCACACGCCTTGGGGCCTGTCGTTAGACATCGCTTTCATTGAGTTTATTTTTTTACGCCCTACTTCTAATTTACTGGTTAAACTGACCAAAAAAGCGCATTGCCATTAATATACGGTGGCTTTAATATGAAAAGCGATTCCTGCGGCTGGTTGCGCCCCTACGACAGGTGTAATTCAAATATATGAAAACTGCTGTAAGGTATTAGCCTTATCCAACCTATAATTTTGTCAATTTGTTGATAAAATTTGAAATTTAAGTGGAGAAAGTAGTAGATGAGTAAATTTCATTCATCTACTACAGGTAGAGTTAGGAGACAATTTGCATATATGCAAGATATTATATAAAAAATAAATTATAGCGGTGTTAGTTGAATAGACTATAGAAGTTGGAAAGTAAGTATGAGCGTAGTCTATAAATAATTTTATTTTTGCAATAAAAGTGCAATTTATGAAAGTAAAGTTATGTGGCTCTGATTAACTTGAAAAAAGTAACAGATGGGTAGAAATTACCCTTCTGCTACAATCAAACGGAGGTATAAACTTGATTATTTAATTGGCATGAACCAATTCTTGAGGGGCGGCGGCATCATAAGCCACAGCTTTAACAAATTCATTAAGGACATCTTTGAGTCTTTGGTCAATTTCCTCATCTAAGACGACGCTGTTATCAGCTTGTCGTTGAATTTGTTTGTCTACTGCATAAACAGTAGCTAAGATATGCCGCGCTCCTAATTCAGATAATACAGGTTTTAGAGCATATTCAATTGCCAATAAATGAGCGATCGTTCCACCAAGGGCAATTGGTAATACGGGTTTACCTGTCAATGATTTTTGTGGGAGCAAATCTAGAAATGTTTTCAGGACTCCTGTGTAAGCAGCTTTGTAAATGGGGGTGGCAATAATCACACCATCTGCCTTTGCTAATAAAGCTTTGGGCTGTTCTAACGCAGGGCTGTCGTATCTTCCAAAAACTAAATCTTCAGCAGGCAAATCCCGAACTGAAATAATGTCTACATGCAAGCCTTCTTGTTGTAAAAGCTTGGCGGTGTATTCGACCAAACCATAAGTTCTAGATGGATGGGTTGGACTACCTGCGATCGCTAAAATATTTGTCACTCAATTAAACTCCTATGTGTTAATGGGGAATGGGGAATAACCTAAACTTTACTAGGATATGGATGTGGCTTTCTCTTTATGCTGCTTAGGGAAATCTTCATTTGCTACAATCTCGCCAAATGGACTCAAGACGTGTTGCTTCTCTACTGCTGGCAGATTCTCTAAGGGAAAATGGGGAAATAGAAGTTCTGCTACTCGATAAGCTTCTTCTAGGTGGGGATAACCAGAGAGGATAAAGGACTCAATACCTAAATCTGCATATTCCAACATCCTCGCCGCTACAGTTTGGGGATCTCCTACTAAGGCTGTTCCCGCGCCACCTCGCACTAAACCGACTCCTGCCCAGAGGTTCGGACTAATCTCTAAAGCCTCACGATTCCCGTGGTGTAATTGAGTCATTCTTTGTTGCCCAACTGAGTCCATCCGGGCATAAGCTTTTTGAGCTTTAGCGATCGCTTCGTCATCTACATATTTAATCAAATCATTGGCTGCATCCCAAGCTGCACCCTCGGTTTCGCGCACAATCACATGCAAACGAATCCCAAACCGCAAAGTCCGGCCTTCTATTTCTGCAAGTCTGCGAACTAATGAAATCTTCTCGGCTACTTGCGCCGGTGGTTCGCCCCAAGTTAGATAAACATCTACGTGCTTGGCAGCAATTTTTTGAGCAACAGGAGAGGAACCGCCAAACCATAAAGGTGGATATGGCTTCTGAACAGGTGGAAACAGCAGCTTACCATCTTGAATATTGAGATAATCGCCCTGAAGATTGGCTTGTTCTCCACTAGCGAGCGATCGCCATACTGTCAAAAATTCATCTGTTAGTTCATAGCGGCGATCGTGATCCAAATGCAAGCCATCTCCCGCCAGTTCTACAGGATCGCCTCCTGTCACGACATTAATCAGCAAGCGTCCCCCAGAGAGGCGATCGAAAGTTGCCGCCATCCGCGCTGCAACTCCAGGTGATACCAAGCCGGGACGAATCGCTACTAAAAAACGCATCTGTCGTGTCAGTGATACTAGCGTTGACGCTACAATCCAAGCATCTTCGCAAGAACGTCCTGTGGGCAGTAATGCCCCTGTGTAACCAAGATCATCCACTGCTTGGGCTATCTGCCGCAGATAGGGAAAGCTTACTGCTCTACCACCTGTGGCAGTTGCAAGGTAACGTCCGTCGCCGTGGGTTGGGATGAACCATAGTAGCTGCATGAGTCCTGTCCTTAAAATACGGTAAAACGATACAAATACCGTACTTTATTTGTAGATTTTAGAGTATCACATATTCTACTTAAGGAAGCAAGAGTTATTTCAGAAACTCCGGTATTACTATCAGAGCTAAACGGTGCCGCTATCTTATCGACACCGGAGGCGATCGCAAAAATTGTGCATTGATATGGCTATTTTCCTGTCCTGTTCCTTCTGTCTGTAGGGAGAATACAACAATGGCAGATTTGTGTATATTAGTTTACTTATCCATAACCTTTTGTTAAATTTATCTTAATATACGTAGAACCTATTAACTTACTGTATTTAGGTTTTCAGTTATGAACGTGGGTAGTCAGTCCACTAACAATAGACGCAAAATTCCGTTCTGTCTCTAGGAGAAAAAAGACAATGGGGCCAATGTTCATTACTGCCAACGATTGGCCACACATAGCATTTAGATTGTCTTTAGCGCTCTTGGTTGGTTGCTTGATTGGATTTAACCGTCAGCAAGGAGGTAGACCAGCAGGGATGAGAACATTCATGCTCGTGAGTATGGGAGCAGCAATATTTGTCATGATTCCCTTGCAGGCTGAGGGCGAGAGTCCCTATGATGCTACTAATGCGCTGAGTCGGACAATTCAAGGTGTAGCTACCGGGATAGGATTTCTCGGAGCCGGATTGATTTTACAAGAGTCTCCTAGAAAATCTGCAACGCCAAAAGTAAAAGGTTTAACTACAGCCGCCTGTGTCTGGACTGCGGCGGGATTGGGGGCTGCGATTGGTTGTGGTCTGTGGCAAATGGGATTACTAGGAGGACTACTTACCCTCATTACCCTCAGTGGGGTAAAGCGCCTGAATCGCGCATTTGTATTTCTGACGAGTCGGGGAAAACAGGGAACTGCTCACGCTCTCACAACCACCTCTGATGAAGATGATGATTGACCCTTGTTATGCTCCAATTGAATAAAAAATAATTTGTTGTTTCTTAGCGAATTTTAATCAGTTTATCAAGGCTAACTCAGAGCGATCGCTGATTATAGTAATTAATGTAGGGAATTCCGTACTGGAGTTAATTGGCCAGTTAACTAAAAAATAGAAAATAATAGATATATGGACAAACGCTATTTTTTAGAGGCTAGTGCAGTAATAGTCGGCACAGCATTGCTATCAAGGTATATAAAGTGGGGGCCAAAAGAGATGACAACTTCTAAGAGTGGATTTGAAATTACCAAACCAGAAGAAGAGTGGCGCACGATTTTAACGCCAGAACAGTTTAATGTATTGCGTAAACACGGGACTGAACGCCCTCATACCAGCCCATTGGATAAAAAATACGACGATGGCACTTATTATTGTGCCGCATGTGAACTACCACTATTTACCTCTGATACCAAATTCAACAGTGGTACTGGATGGCCCAGCTTTTTTAAACCGATTGAAGGTGCGATCGCTTTTACTGTAGATCGGTCGTTATTTATGACCAGAACTGAAGTGCATTGTAGTCGCTGTGGTGGTCATCTGGGTCATGTTTTTGATGACGGCCCCGCACCCACTGGCAAACGCTACTGCATGAACGGTGTTTCGCTGAAATTTACTCCTGCTTAATAAGTTGCGGCACTGAATAGCCTGTTGTAAACCTCACACACCTAACCTAAATTATCAAATTTTAAGGCTTGACCAAGGGTGAATCAACTGTTGACAATAACTTCTCCTCATAAATGCTATTGGACGAAATATTGTCAATAAAAAAATACAACTCTTGGTCTTAGCTAAAGCTATTTACTTTAATCCTCCTATTGGTTTGGGTTATTTTTCTCCTTTTTGTCTTTGGGATCTTTTTTAGGTTTTTTAACTTCTTTATTACTTTTTCTTTCCTTCGACATCAGCGTTCTCCAACTAGGTTACTTAGTGAAAGCTTCTACATTCTGCCGTCAAAAAATCAGGAGGTGACTTACCTGATATTATTTGAATACAAAAAATAAAGCGTCAAACATAAATGCCACTAACTACCATGATACGGTGTTGGTTTGATTATCGGTGTCACTCCAAAATTTAAAATCCAAAATCCAAAATTGTTTGGCTATTGCTCCAACAATTTCATCCGTTGCCACCAACGATTCAAGGGATAATAGACCACAGGAGCCCACAGACTACTAAGAATGGCAGAAGCTAGAGCGACGCGCTGGTAATATGTCCAAATATCTGTCACCTTGCGCTCATTCCCTATCAAAGTTAATTGCAACCCAAAGATAGTTTCTGCCAAAACTGCCATTACAAAGACAATTACAGCAATCGAAATAAAATCTTCTTCAATAAAACGCTGTTTTTGGAGCAGACCAGTTAAAACTCCCACTATCCCTAAACTGAGGGCATGAGTCGGGTTAGGTGATGTCATTGAATCTTGAAGTAGCCCCAGAACTATACCTGCCAAGGCTCCGGCAAATACCGAGCGCTTCACACTCCAAGCTACCACCCAAATTAACAGCCAGTTAGGGCCAATTCCTAACAATTCCATACCTGGAAGGCGGGTTGGCAATAATAGTAAACATAACAGTACAGAAATAGCCGTCACTATCCACCCGACCAAGTATCGTACACCGGGATGCCAACGAGAAAGCGGCTGGATTTGAAACTTAGATTTTCGCTCCGACGATTTTGGCTTTTTCTGCCTGCTACTACTAAACGCAGGAATCTTCATTTTTTTATGTATTTTCTAGAAGAATTTACTTAGACTTTTGCGGCAGTTGATTTGCCGATTTTTCGTTTTCTAAATCTTGGTTTTCTGGCTTTGGATAAACTGTTACCCAATCAAGAGAGCGGATTGGCGGAAAAAGCTCAATTTTTGCCACCGATGCGGGAAGTTTCTTTAAATCAAGGGACTTAATTCGTCCTACTGCCAAGCCCGATGGAAATTTCTGACTATAAGTAGAGGTGGAAACTAAATCTCCTACCTTAACGTTTGGAACTTTTTCATAAAACTCCAGCACAGCTTCCGCCGAAGAATCTCCTCGCAAAACGCCTTTAGCTGCCGTGCGACTAACTGATACACCTACTTGACTCTTGAGGTCACTGATTAATAATACTCGGCTAGTATTAGGAGTTACACTCTCCACCAAACCCACTAGTCCGCCATCTGCCTTGACTATGAAGCCTTCCTGAATCCCTGTATTTGCGCCGCGATTCAGAGTAACTTGTTGCCACCACTGGTCAGCACCACGTCCTATCACCCGGGCTGGAACTGGCCGTGATGCCAGTGGCTCTTTTTCCACATAGCCTAATAAATCTTGTAGCTTTGTCTTCTGACTTTCCAAATCTACTATACGGGTTTGCAATTCCATTATCCGGGCATCTCTAATCCGTTCTTCTGGAGTTGGCCCTGAATGCAACATCTCTAATGGACGGGTAATTGCTTGATATGTCTCAAGCACCAATTCACCTTGAGTCTGCCGCAATATCCAAGCACTACCAACTACTAAAGCTAACAAGCCGATTTGTAAACCTTTGCGATCCCACCAACGCCGTATTGTAACCATATATACCTTACTTACTTAAAGAATTAAGTTCTATTTGGATTCTCTTTATATAGAACCCAAATAGAACTCAAATAGAACTCAAGTATGATATTTTTTTGTTACATATTGCGAGAGCTTTCCATAACAACTCGTTCTAACTGCTTGAAGTTCTCTAACACTCGACCTGTTCCCAGCACAACACAACAAAGGGGGTCGGCGGCAATGTGGGTAACAATCCCCGTTTCATGACTAATTAAGGTATCTATGCCTTTAAGCAAAGCACCACCGCCAGCTAGCATAATACCTCTATCAATAATGTCTGCTGCTAGTTCTGGAGGTGTACGTTCCAGTGTCCGCTTCACAGCTTCTATAATTACTGATAGCGGTTCCAACATACTTTCACGGATTTCTGGGCCTTTGATAGTTACAGTTCGCGGTAGACCAGAAAGCAGGTGTAAGCCTCGGATTTCCATCATGGCTTCATTATCATCATGGGTAGGATACGCAGAACCAAGGCGAATCTTGATGTCTTCGGCAGTCCGTTCACCAATAACTAAGTTATGAACTTTCTTAATATACTGAATGATTGAATCAGTCAATTCATCCCCAGCAATGCGTACTGATTCACTGATTACCGTGCCCTGAAGACTCAGCACCGCGACTTCTGTTGTACCACCACCAATATCGATGATCATGTTGCCTGTAGGTTCAGCAACCGGTAGTCCTGCACCAATGGCCGCAGCTACAGGTTCATCGATTAAATAAACTTTTCTTGCTCCTGCTTGGTGAGCCGCATCCATCACAGCCCGCCTTTCTACACCCGTGACTCCACTGGGAATACCAATGACAATTCGGGGTAAAATGAGAGATTTGCCTTCATTTACGCGCTGAATAAAGCTTTTCAGCATCAACTCGGCTATATCGAAATCAGCAATTACACCATCTCGCAAGGGGCGGAGGGCAATCACATTTCCAGGTGTGCGGCCGAGCATTTTTTTGGCTTCTTCTCCTACTGCTAGGGCTACCTTTTCGTTGACATCGATAGCAACTACAGAAGGCTCTTGCAATACAATTCCTTTACCAGATACATAAACCAGGGTGTTAGCAGTACCGAGGTCGATACCCATATCCCATGATGTGCGAAAGTTCCTAAAAATACCCACGCGTCTATAAGCCCCCTATGTGCGATACTTCTTGACTACAACGGTAAGAGTAGATTCGATTATGTTTATATCCTGAGTTCAGTAAACTAAACTAATTTTTTATATGATTCCCAGGAATATTTGCGATGTCTCAGTCATCTATGTTTTGATATTCTCTGGTTTGCTTAGTATATCAGTATACTTTTATGTGTTTCTCCAAGTAGTTATGTATAATTTTTCAAGTCAACTATATTGTTAACTGTTTAACACATTATTTTCAAGTGTTTCACAATTCGCTATGATGAAAGTCAGAATTCACAAGTACACTTGTACTGAAAGGTAAAACCTATGAGTATCAATATTGTCACCCTTGTTGGCCGTGTAGGCGGCGACCCAGATATAAAATATTTTGAGTCTGGTAGTGTGAAGTGTAGATTGACACTAGCGGTAAAAAGGCGATCGCGCAACAGCGATGAACCTGACTGGTTCACGCTGGAACTATGGGACAAAACGGCTGAAGTAGCAGGTAATTATGTGCGTAAGGGCAGCTTAATTGGCATCAAAGGTTCCTTAAAGTTTGACACATGGAGCGATCGCCAAACAGGAGCAAACCGATCTTCACCAGTTATTAGAGTAGACCAACTGGAATTATTAGGCTCTAAGCGAGATGGAGAGGGCGGTGCAGGAGATATGTCTTCGGAACATTTTTAATTAATTGGGAATTGGGAATTGGGAATTGATTATTAGTCCTTTGCCCTCACAAATGACAAAGGACTAATCCCGGATTTCTCACCACACCTCGAATGGAGGAGTAATGAGTAGTGAGTAAGGAGTAATGAGTAAAATTCTTAACTTATTACTTATTACTCATTACTTATTACTTATACGCAAAGCAGCTTGTGAGAAATACGGGTAATGACAAATGACTAATAACTAATTTGCAACGTTACCGATGCTTCTACTTCCTGTTCACCACCAACGATAGGAGTTGAAGAATCAGCTACCTTGGCAGCTTCAGCGCGTAAAAACATGGGTGGTGGAGGCGCACTGGCATTATTAACTTGAATCCTGACTATTTCTTTGGATTTGAAACCCAAAGCGCTGAAAACAGCATCAGCTTGCTGCCGGGCATCTTGGGTGGCTTCTTTTAATGCTTGTTTTTGAGCAGCTGCGATCGCTTCATCATTCGCAACAAAGCTAATACCATTAATTTGTGTTGCACCCGCTTTCACAGCATCATCCAATAATGTCCCAGCTTTTTCGGTAGGAATACGAAAACTCACGGTGTTATTGGCAGCATAGCCTGTAATCCTTTGCACATTATTAGTGTAGCTGTAGACTGGATTCAGCCGGATACCAGTAGTTTGTAATTTTTCGACATTTTGGCTCTTGAGGAACGCAACTACAGCCGATGATCTTCGGGCGGCTTCTTGCTGTACCTCCTGTGCTGTTTTTCCCTGAATCTCCACTCCTAAACTGACTTGTGCCAAGGTTGTAGGAATCGTTTCAACTCCGCGACCACTAACACTAAGGGTTCGCCACATTTTATCTTTTTCTTGCGCCAATGCAGGCAGTGTAAAAGTTGTACATACTAGCAGAGCTAAAGGCAGTATTTTCCACAAGTTTCCAGATGGAAACTGAGAACCGGATAAAGTGGCTCTAGTCATAAAATTTGCACTCCTCAAAATATCCACAGATGTTTTTAATAAACGTATGTAGCAATCTTCTGGTGGTTGTTGAGTTTCAACAGCCACCACAAGTTTTTCACAACTTTAGTGCGATCGCTAGATACGATTTGTATGTTCTTACTTTGACACTGCGATCGTCAAAAGCTGAAATGGTTACATTTTTTGAAACTAAAAAAATTACACCAACATTTTTAAAGATTTTGTCATGATGGCGAATTAATTACCGACTTCGACTTACTGCGACTTTCTAAACTATCTGTAGCCCAGGTTTGCGAAGTTTTCTGATAGCGCTTGATGGAGTGGAGAAATGGCACAAACTAAGCTTTTGAACCTGCCAATAGCTTCTTTACAGATAAACGTTTTTCAGAAACACGTCAAAATCAAAGAGAAGGATTTTCACGGAACCCATGTATTTGTTAAATCCAATCAACTTCTCTTTTCCTCTGCTGGCTACGGCAACAGAAGCCGCAGACAGTTCAATGGTAGTAGCAGCAGTGTTACTAAGCTTAGTAGTAGTTTATCTCGCCAGCAAAGTTGGTGGAGAGTTATCAAACCGAGTGGGTTTGCCGCCTGTCTTAGGCGAACTATTAGGTGGTGTAGTAGTGGGCATTTCTGTTTTCCACCTTTTAGTGTTTCCAGAAGGCAGCACAGACAGTTCTAACTCTTTGATCATGTCCTTCCTGCAAATCACTGCTGGTTTAAGCCCTGAAGCCACTCCAGCAGTGTTTGCAGCGCAGTCTGAGGTGGTTTCGGTTTTAGCAGAATTGGGTGTGATCATCCTGCTGTTTGAAATCGGCTTGGAGTCGAATTTAAAAGAATTAATGGCAGTTGGTATCCAAGCCACCGTTGTAGCAGTGGTTGGGGTAGTAGTACCCTTTACTGCTGGTACTGTGGGACTGATGACTTTATTTGGTATTGGTGCTGTACCGGCAATTTTTGCAGGGGCGGCTTTGACTGCCACTAGTATCGGTATTACTTCCAAGGTGCTGTCAGAGTTGGGGCGACTCAATTCTAAAGAAGGACAGATTATTTTGGGTGCTGCTGTAATTGACGATGTTTTAGGAATCATCGTTTTGGCGGTAGTTGCCAGCCTAGCTAAAGATGGCGTGGTGGATGTCAGCAAAGTCATTTATTTGATTATCAGCGCCAGTGGTTTTATTTTGGGAGCAATCTTACTAGGCAATGTTTTCAATAAATCCTTTGTAGCGATCGCTGATCAACTCAAAACACGCGGTGGACTGGTAATACCAGCATTTATCTTTGCCTTTGCTATGGCATACCTTGCTGCCGTCATCCACTTAGAAGCGATTTTGGGAGCTTTTGCGGCGGGTTTAGTTCTAGAAGAGACAGATAAGCGCAAAGAACTGCAAAGGCAAGTCTGCCCTATTGCCGATATGTTAGTGCCAATTTTCTTTGTGACTGTTGGGGCAAAAACCGATTTGGGAGTTCTAAACCCAGCAATTCCCGATAATCGAGAAGGTCTAATTATGGCAACTTTCCTGATTTTAGTAGCCATTCTCGGTAAAGTAATCACAGGCTTAAGCGTGTTTGGTCAACCGGAAATCAACCGTTTAGCGATCGGTGTGGGGATGATTCCCAGAGGGGAAGTTGGACTAGTGTTTGCTGGTGTCGGCGCAGCCAGTGGCGCTCTCTCGAAACCATTAGGAGCGGCAATCATTATGATGGTTATCTTGACAACCTTTTTAGCTCCTCCTTTGTTACGATTTGTATTTCCAGATCCCAAAACTGTGGATGCAGGCCCAGAGCAACTGGTTTTAGATGGTTCCTCTGGAAACTCGTTGTTAATTGAACCACTTGAGGCAAGGATATCAGCATCAAATGATAGTGACAGTTTGGAAGTAACTCCAGAATCTAGCGATCGCTAATTAAATTCTTGGGTAAATTATCACTGAGTTTTGAGTTATTTTCGCTCAAAACTCAGTAGTCTAAATTCAGTACTATCACTGGGCTTTGAAGATTCTGCAATTATGCAGTGGAAACTTCTCTTACTAAATTTCCGTCCCATCTGATTGTAGAATAATCGTCTGTTTATAATTTCTACCAGCTTTTGGAATGTTATTTATTTTCAGTCTCCCTTGGCTTGTGGGTCTTTATCTGAATATTTTCCAGATAATTGGGGAGTAACACCCATAAATCTTGCTAGATCGTCTGACAGTAATGGGAATTATCTACTTAGTGCATTGATGGCAAAAAACAAAAAACAGTTATCAGTGAACGGTTATCAGTTATTAGTTTTCTAGCTGTCTTTGAAAGTTAGAGTTTCTACCTCTGAGGTGGATAATTTCACATGGGAATTTAAACCCAATTATGAAACCTGATAACTCTTTTAAGTGTGTGTTTATACCAGCTTCAAAAATCAAAAAAAGGCATCAAAGGTCAAGTTTAAGTGGTGACGGCGTGATGATTTCCCAATGAGTTGAGATATTAACGGCTCGGATGAACATGAATTAGGAGAAAGAACTGTGAAATTACACTGGTTACTACCCAGCACTATTGGAACTATCTTCATGCTATCGTCGCCTGCAATGGCTGCGAAGCTTGAATCGTGGCGCTTTGATGCTAATCAAAACAGGCTGGAAATTAATACTGTAGGAGCAGTTCAACCCCAAGCACAATTAATTTTCAACCCGACTCGGTTGGTAATCGACTTGCCAGGAACTACATTTGGTCGTCCACAAATAACTCAACAGGTTGGGGGTGGAATTCGCTCGATTCGCATTGGGCAGTTTGATACAGAAACAACGCGCATAGTTGTCGAACTGGCTCCTGGTTATACTTTAGACCCAAAACGAGTCCAATTTGTTGGGACAACTGGCGATCGCTGGACGGTGCAATTACCTAGACCAGAAGTTGATAAAGTAGCTTCATCTCCTGCTTTATCTCCCAGAAGTGCTTATACTGTTGTCACCCCAGATTCTAAGCCGCAACCTAGTATTTCAAGGGTTGCCACTACTACACGAGGGACAACGCAAATTGAGGGCTTGACAGTAACAGGCGATGGGTTGTTCGTCCGCACCAGTGGAGGTAATCCTCCGATTCAGGTAGTTCGTAGCCGCGATCGCGCTACCATTTTCATGGATATCTCTGGCGCATCTTTATCACCACGTCTAGCGCAGCAGAATAATATACCTGTTAACAAACATGGTGTTAGCCGCGTCGAATTCACCCAAATCCAAAACCAAACTCCTAGTGTCCGCTTGACTTTGCGGGTAGACAAAAATAGCCCAGACTGGGGAGCAAGTAATAGTAACAGTGGCGGTTTGGTGGTTCTGCCTAGTCGCGTTGTGAGATTGCCTGGAAATAATAATTCAGATAATCAGTCAGAACCC
Source organism: Nostoc sp. UHCC 0252 (assembly GCF_034931145.1). Taxonomy (NCBI): domain Bacteria; kingdom Bacillati; phylum Cyanobacteriota; class Cyanophyceae; order Nostocales; family Nostocaceae; genus Nostoc; species Nostoc sp. UHCC 0252. The sequence goes on from NZ_JAYGHE010000009.1 coordinate 48,719, forward strand.
GTTTCCCTTCCTAGCAGACCATCTGCCAACAACTCGCCAGCAACAATTGAGTCTGTGCAACTGGCTGATAATGGCACACAACTGCTAATTAGAGCCGACCAAACTTTATCTGCGACGGGAACCTGGGATAGAACTTCCGGTTTGTTTCGCCTGACAATTCCCAATGCCAAGTTAGCTCCCAGAGTTACAGGCCCTACTTTTGCCCCCAATAGCCCCATTCTCCGGGTACGCCTGCAACCGCAAGAACCCAACACAGTCGTTGTCTTAGTTCAACCGGCAGCCGGAGTGCAATTTGGGCAACCCCGGAAAATTAGCGAACAGCTTTTGGCTTTACCAATACAAGGCTCTCGTCGAATTGTTGCAGTCCCCCCCGCAAAACCCCGCTTTGCTTTACCTGGGCTACCACCGCCAAACCGTGGGCCATTCCCAGACCCAAACAATCCCAATCCTCAGCCCCCAAAACAACCGCAGCGTCCAGTTAGCAAGGGGCGAGTGGTAGTCCTCATTGACCCCGGACATGGCGGTAAAGACCCCGGAGCAGTAGGTCTGGGAGGACTACGCGAAAAAGATGTGATTTTGCCTATTAGCAAAAGAATTGCTCAGGTTTTGCAGCAAAATGGCGTACAAGTAGTTATGACGCGAGATTCTGACTATTTCGTTACCCTTCCGGGACGGGTGCAATTAGCAGAGCGGGCAAATGCCGATGTTTTTGTTAGCATTCACGCTAATGCAGTCGGCCCGGGTCGTTCGGATGTCAGTGGCTTGGAAACATATTATTACGATAGTGGTTTGGGTCTAGCTCGCACTGTGCATAACAGTATTCTCCAAAGCGTAAATATCAAAGATAGAAGAGTGCGGCGAGCCAGATTTTTTGTTCTCAGAAAAAGTTCTATGCCTTCTATCCTCGTAGAAACAGGTTATTTGACTGGTCGAGATGATAACGCTAAACTCAGAAGCTCTGCTTACCAAAATCAAATGGCAGATGCGATCGCTCGTGGTATCCTTCAGTATCTAAAGAGAAGATAAGTAATTTAGTCAAAATTTTGAGTAAATATATCTAATCTTTACCTTTTTTCTCCAATTTAGTAGTACAACAATTTCAGTATTCTTGCGGCGGGACAAGAGAAGCTTCTTTGTTATTGTCATCTGATGCTTTGCAAGTTTAATTTATCTAAGCTAATGGCATGGCAAAATCAGAGGAGCGTGCTATATTTTACGCCATTAGCTGTGTCTTAATGACAGCATAATACTCAAGTGTATGCGGTGATGGTGTGAGGATTTGCCAATATGTTGAGATGTTAACGGCTCCCATGAATATGAATCAGGAGAAAAGACTGTGAAATTACGCTGGTTACTATCCAGTACTATTGGAACTATCTTCATGCTATCGTCGCCAGCAATGGCCGCGACACTGGAATCTTGGCGTTTTGATGTCAATCAAAACAAGCTGGAATTTAATACTGTAGGGAATGTTCAACCCCAAGCACAATTAATTTTTAACCCCACTCGCTTGGTAATTGATTTGCCAGGAACCACGTTTGGCCGTCCTCAACTAACGCAGCAGGTAGGCGGTGCAATTCGCGCTATCCGTATTGGGCAGTTTGACGAACAAACAACGCGCATAGTCGTTGAAATGACTCCTGGTTATACTTTAGACCCCAAGAGAGTACAATTTGTTGGTAGAACTGGCGATCGTTGGACGGTGCAATTACCTACGCCAGAAGCCGAAAATGTCCCTTCAACAAATACTGGTGGGCAACAAGAACAAGCTCTAGCAACAGAACCTTCACTGAGAACATCTCCATCACCGTTCTCCCCAAGAAATATTTATAACGTAGTAACAACACCCTCTGTTGTTAATCCACCAAAAAATGGAATGCTTGCCGCCAGGGTTACTCAAATAGAGAACCTACAAGTCACAGGCGATGGTTTTTTTATTCGTACCAATGGTGGTAATCCTCAAATCCAGGTAAATCGTAGCAACGATCAAAGGGCAATTAACATCGACATTGCCAGCGCTACTTTATCACCAAATCTAGAACAACGCGATTTGTCAATTAATCGCTTTGGTGTCAGCCGTATTCAGTTCAGCCAACTACAAACAAGCCCATCTGTTGTTCGCATGACTTTACAGGTGGACGAAAATAGCCAAAATTGGCGAGCAACTAATAGTAACAGTAGTGGTTTTGTGCTTCTGCCCAGTCGTGGCATTGCCCAGTTACCTGGAGGTAATAGTCCACGCCCCATACCATCTAGTACAGCAACTATCGAATCTGTGCAACTGGCTAATAACGGTACACAACTATTGATTAGAGCCAACCAAGCTTTATCTGCTACAGGAGGCTGGGATAGAACTTCTGGTCTGTACCGTATTACTATCAATAACGCTCGATTAGCTCCTAAAGTTACAGGCCCGACTTTTAATCCTAATAGCCCTATCCTGCGAGTCCGCCTGCAACCACAAGAATCTAATACTGTCGTCGTCTTAGTTCAACCAGCAGCCGGAGTGCAAATTGGCGAACTCAATCAGGTTGGCGACGAACTTTTGGCTCTAGAATTACGACCCTCTGGTAGCATCACCCCCCCGGTTCTTTTACCTCCTCTATCATCGTCAAACCAAGGTCAATTTCCAAACCCCATAGATAATCCCCGTCCTATATCACAGCCACAGCCGCGCCCATCGGTTCCCAAAGGAAAATTATTAGTAGTTATTGACCCAGGACATGGTGGAAAAGACCCAGGTGCTCCTGGTCTGGGTGGACTGTTAGAAAAGGATGTAGTCTTGCCTATTGGTAGAAGGGTAGCAGCAATTTTAGAGCAAAATGGTGTACAAGCAGTACTTACGCGGGACGCTGATTTTTTCGTAGAACTTCAGGGACGGGTAGATATCGCCGAGCGAGTTAATGCGACTTTGTTTGTCAGCATTCACGCTAATTCGGTTGATCGTCGTCCTGATGTGAATGGCTTAGAAGTGTATTATTACGATAGCGGTTATGCTTTGGCTGAAGCAGTTCGGAATAGCATCCTCCAGAACATCGGTACAATCAAAGACCGGGGAACCCGCAAAGCCAGATTCTACGTTCTCAGGAAAAGCTCTATGCCCTCGATTTTAGTAGAAGCAGGCTATATGTCTGGTCGAGAAGACAATCCTAGATTGGGAACGCCAGAGTATCAAAATCAGATGGCAGATGCGATCGCTCGTGGTATCCTAAAATATTTGCAGCGTTAATTATAGAACTTACTATTAAAAGGTGGTATTTAGATTCCTTTGGCAGGCAGAATTTAGTGGTCAATTAGTGCATTGTCTGCTAAATTCTGTATTTTAAATCCCAAAACCTAAATTAATATCCGCCTGTGTATTCATCTTCGATCTTTGAAGCGAATCTTGACGATTTTTCGGCTCTTGAACCCCAACGTGCCCCAATTGGCATCTTTGACAGTGGTGTGGGTGGATTGACGGTACTGCGCCAACTATATCGGCAACTCCCCAATGAATCAATTATTTACTTTGGGGATACAGCTAGACTTCCTTACGGAATTCGTTCACAAGCAGAAATTTTAAAATTTACGCGCGAAATTCTTACCTGGCTACAACAGCAGCAGGTAAAAATGGTAATTATGGCTTGCAACACCAGTTCTGCCCTGGCCCTTGAAACCGTGCGTCAAGAATTCAACATACCCATCTTGGGAGTAATTCTACCAGGTGCTAAAGCTGCGGTGCAGGAAGGAAAGCGGATTGGTGTAATTGCCACTCCAGCTACCGCAAAAAGTAATGCTTATAAACACGCCATAATCGAAATTGCTCCTGATGTCCAAGTCTGGCAAGTTGGATGTCCTGAGTTTGTACCACTGATTGAGCAAAACCGGATTCATGACCCCTACACTGCTGAAGTGGCACGAGCCTACCTAGAACCTTTAATAGAGCAGGAAATTGACACCTTAGTTCACGGCTGTACCCATTATCCCCACCTTACACCAGTATTGCGATCGCTTCTTCCCCCTCAAGTCAAGCTAGTTGACCCAGCCGTTCATGTCGTGGCAGCTTGTGCCCAAGAGTTAGACTTGCTAGGCTTAAAAAATACCCACCTCCCACTGCCAACTCGCTTCGCTGTTAGCGGTTGTCCACAACAATTTTCCCAGTCAGGAGTGCAGTGGCTAGGCTATACCCCAATGGTTGAAGAAGTTTGCTTCACTGATACCGCTATTTCCCAACTTCAATAGACCTCTTGCAAAAGTCAAAAAATCAAGAATGTCATTCTGAACGGAACGCAGTGAGGAGAAGAATCTCACTACTCTGTTTAACCCCGCTCAACATGACAGTTTAAGCATTTATGCAAGAGGTCTAATAAAACTAATTTGTCCTTCGTCTTTAAATCAAAGACAAAGGACAAATGACTACTGACTACTGACTATTAACAGCCTCAGTCACCTTTGTCCTTACCGATATCTCCTGTTTATGTTTTCCTTCGGCAGATGAAGAGAAACTTTTCGGAACAGCTTTTGTACCTGTTCGTTTTGCCAATGCCAATAATAGGTAGACTGTGAACAAATATCCAGACGCTAAAATAAAAATCATCATAGGTATACTTCCGTGAATCATTGTTCTACCAGCACCTTTTCAAACGAATACAAAATTCCATCAAATTAGTAGAACCTCAGCAATTAAGTACGTACTTGATTGCTAGAGTTTCCTATGGTAAAATTACCTATAGAGATAAGATTCTCTACGGACAAAGAATTTATTGTCTAATGCGACTTCTTGCAGACCATAGATCCACAGCAGCTAGATTACCGTTTAGCAACCTAAGACTACGATTCTCAGCGATCTACTTGATCTGCGTTATTTTTACTCACACTGCTGTGAAAAGAGCAATGCTTGCGCTCAACGTGCGCTGAAGACGTGTAGCGGCTTCCCATAGGGATATTGCATAGCTCCAAGCCAGGAGTTTTGCATATCGTAGGAAAAACCAAGAGAATAATTCCCTTAATTCTAAGCTACGACTAATTATTTTAGACCCACATCACCGATGCAGTAAAATCACCTAGTAAGTGACTTACTTTTGGGGTGTGAATATCTGAAAAATTTAAAATTCCTACATTTTAGCGTAACACAACGATTCTGAATTTGAAGCCTACCCAAAGGCTAAATTTCAAATTTTTTGAAAAGCTACACTTCAGTTCTGAAGAAATTTAGTTTTATCCATTGGCGGTTTAATTTAAATTATAGCCATTTTGTCAATAAGTAATACTGCTTGAATTTTGCTTTTATCTGTGGCGGTAAACGTGTACTGGGAAACTACTTAGAGTACTCCAAGTAAAAAAATGCTCAATTGTCATTGCGAGCGTTCGCGGAGCGTCTCGTAGAGAAGCGCTCGCAATGACAGGTTTTAGATCATTTATTTTTTGGAACACTCTTAATATAATTTAGGCTTATCTTTGTTTTCATATACTGAGAAGTCATGTTTTAAGTTAGTTTAAAACGAACACTCCAAAATTAAGCATAATTGCTTATTGACAAAAGCATTAGCAACCTTAATTATCACCGATAGACTCATAAAAATGAGATTACCTGATGAAAACTTTGCGCTGGCACAGCGTTATCTTAAAATGAGTGTAGGATATGTAAACTTTCGTAACCTAAGTCAGAGTCCGCCCATCCATGACCCCAGCCACCTCCCTGTTTACCCCTGTGGAAGCAGACCTGCGACTACTAGCAGATAACCTAAAACAGCTAGTTGGAAATCGCCACCCCATTTTGTTTGCAGCAGCCGAACATTTATTCGGAGCTGGGGGAAAGCGTATCAGACCAGCTATTGTCCTGCTGATATCGCGGGCAACAATGTTAGATCAAGACATTACACCACGTCATCGCCGCCTAGCTGAGATTACAGAAATGATTCACACAGCAAGCTTGGTACATGACGATGTGGTAGACGAATCAGACGTGCGGCGAGGCGTTCCTACCGTTCATAGTTTGTTCGGTAATCGCATTGCCATATTAGCAGGAGATTTTCTTTTTGCCCAATCTTCCTGGTATTTAGCAAACTTGGACAATTTGGAGGTGGTGAAACTCCTCTCAGAAGTAATTATGGATCTGGCTACCGGAGAGATCCAACAAGGACTAAATCGTTTTGATGCTGGTATCTCTATTGAAACTTACATCCAAAAGAGTTATTACAAAACAGCTTCATTAATTGCCAACAGTTCTAAAGCTGCTGGGTTACTTAGTGAAGTTTCGCGGGAAATTGTTGAGCATTTATATAGCTACGGTCGTCATTTTGGCATAGCATTTCAAATTGTTGACGACATTCTAGATTTCACTAGTACAACAGATACCTTGGGTAAACCAGTGGGGTCTGATCTCAAAAGTGGTAATCTGACTGCACCAGTCTTATTTGCTTTAGCGGAAAAACCATCCTTGGAAGTGCTGATTGACCGGGAGTTTGCTCAAGATGGAGATTTAGAGCAAGCACTAGCACTAATTCAAGATAGTCAAGGCATACAGCAGGCGCGAGAGTTAGCTGCTCACCATGCTAAGTTGGCAATTGAACATCTTGCAGTTCTCCCACCCTCAGAATCTCACCAGGCACTGATCAACATCGCTGAGTACACACTGAGTCGCCTTTATTAAACCATTCACCAGTTAACAGGTAAAAAATAGGTTTTAAACCCCAAATTAAACCTACCACCTGTTCTTAGGCGACAATAATTGGCTAAGTGATCAGCTAAATTCTGAAAAATGTTCACTGATAACTGTTTGTTAACCAATTTTAGATTAGTCAGAAAATTAAGCCGATCGCCTGGTTCTTTAAAGAACTAAAAAGGTGGTTATTGGGATTAATTTTTTTTCATCAAAAACTTTTTCAAACAAATTTGAGACTCAAAATTTGGGATGTGGGATTGTATCTAAAAAATCCTACATCCCAAATTTTTCTATGCAATATCAGGGGGTATCTGTTTAGGCGATCGCAGCTGTCGCAACTCTTTCTGCATACGTTTCTCTAGATCGGTTCGCCGAATTTCGACGGTATGAGTGGTCTTACCCGGCGTTTCCAAAAAAACGATACTATCTACGGGTTCTAATGCCACCAATTGGAACAAAATATGGGTGACAGGAGTAATTTTAGCTAGCATTTGAGGGTCAAGCCCAGCAGTGGAAATTAGAGAGACATCCTGTATGGTAGGGAAAGCGTAAATAACTCGCTTTTCCAATCCTGGATTAGCACGATTGCTCAAAGTAGTTAAAACCCAGCTTGCCTCCGAGTTTTGGAGAATATAGTACTGGGAGTGACGTAATTTTTGAGCGATCGCTCTAAGGGCAGGAGCAATTGCTGCAATCAGATTTGGTGTTATACCATCGCGGGGTGCATTGTCAATCAGCAATTGAATTTGTGCTTCTAAATCCATAATTACTTGTATACGGCTCCTGGGTAATGGCAATAAAATCTATCAAAGTGTGAACAATCCCATCCAAGTTGGGAATAATAAAATCAGCCATATTCTCAATATAGGATTGGTCTGCGTTTAGCTTATACGTAAAACCGAAAAAGCCAATACCCACAGTCGTACAGGTTGTATTTAAATACTTAGGGTCTTTTGAAAACTGAGACTATGAATTCAGCCGCAACCGTAACTATTCCATCTGCAAATATTCTGGGAGAAAATTCTAAAGGCGTGGAGGTGATCTTTCAACTCCTATCCAAGGAGTTTCAACAATCAACCAAAGCTTCGGAACAGAATTGCCACGATGTAGCAAGACGTATTACCACCGAAGTATATCGGATTTGCCATGAGAGCAAACGTATTCAAGCTTCTGGAACTGTAGAAAGCTCGGCGATGACCCTGGCTCGGCATCGGCTACAACAGTGTCTCAGGTACTATCAGTTGGGTTCAAATCGGGGCAGGGTAGAATTACACAGCACTCTGAGTGCAATTATTTATCGATACATTAATCCGCCTCAGAAGCAATTAAGCTATCAAGGGCGACTAACTATAATTGAAGATTTTTTACAAAGTTTTTATCTAGAAGCATTAAACGCTTTCCGGCGAGAAAATCAACTCGGTGCTACTTATCGCCCCCAGACGCTTCTAGAATTGTCCGAGTACATGGCCTTTACTGAACGCTACGGCAAGCGACGCATTCCTTTACCAGGCCGTCAGCAGCAGTTAATTATTTTGCGGGCACAAACTTTTTCTCAACAGCAGCCCCCAGAAACCAGTGTAGATATAGAACAAGCCGCAGAAGGCAGCAATAATGAAGGCGATGGTTCTTGGGAAGAACCAGCAGTGCATCAATTGCGCTCCACAATGGCAACGCAAGCCGAACCCGAACCTGAAGAAGATACCTTGCGTTCCGTTGTAGTTACAGAATTAATGAATTATCTCGAAGAACGGCAACAATCTGACTGTGCTGATTACTTTTCCCTCCGCCTCCAAGATTTATCAGCTCAGGAAATTGAGTCGGTTTTAGGTTTAACCCCTCGTCAGAGAGATTACTTACAGCAGCGCTTCAAGTATCATTTGATTCGGTTTGCATTGTTACACCGTTGGGAATTAGTTCACGAGTGGCTGGAAGCCTCTTTACACACTAATTTGGGGTTAACTCCCCAGCAATGGCAAGTATACACAGCACAGCTAGACAGTAAGCAACGGTCTTTATTAGAGTTGAAGCAACAAGGGCAAGCCGATGAGAAAATCGCAAAAACTCTAGGGCTGTCAATGGCACAGCTTCAAAAACGATGGTTTAAAATTCTTGAGCAAGCTTGGGAAATTCGTAACTCATTAGTTTCCGGATCAGGTGCATCTACTCATGAATAGTGACTCAGAATCCTTACAATCTCAGTGTCTCGGTTGGTTATTGACAGATGATGTCAAAAATACTGAGCAATCTGTAGAATGTGAGGAAAATGACGGGGTAAAAAACCTCTACAATGAAGCCACTGCTTCAAAAAGCAGTGAGCCAAAATTGGGAGGAACGCCCCAGACCTTTCAATTGGGAGAAATTCCTACTGTGCAAGATCGTTTTCAAGCTGTCCTTAAGCATCGCTTACAAATCCAAGCCCAAGACCACCCACCTTTATTTCCTTGGGAAACACAATTAATCGAATATCCTGATTTTGTTGATGAGCCTTCAATGACGCTCGTTCCTACCTGGGGGTGGATGGTACAACAGTCAAAACTGAAACTGCCGTGTCCATTGCCGGAGAGAGTTTTCCAGCAATTGCTGGAACAATGTCAGGCTTTGGTGACATCTTCAGTACCTCTGGGAGCAAAATTAGTTCAAGTGGTGGAGAACTTTTTTCCCAACGAGTCTCAAGCACTAAACGATATAGCTGGATTGGTGCTAAGAAGCACCTATCGTTCTGCGAGTACTCTGGAGACAATACCCAATATTCAGAGCGATTACTCGGATTTACAGTTGCGTCAACAGATGGCTTTGTCGTTGATGGCGGCTAAACAATTACTGGAAAATTTGACTCTACCACTTTCAGTAACCGATCCAGTGGTAGAAAGACAATGGCTGACTACTGTCGGTAATTTGAATATCAGAGTAGAGTATCAGTCTGTAGGTGTTACGAAGTTACTTGTTCAAGCTGAGTTACCTGTTAAAGGGACTTTGACACTTCGCACAAGTGGCACTTTAGCAATGGCAACATCTTCGACTCCGGGATACTTAAGTGTAGAGTTAGGCTGTGAGCAACTTAACCCAACTTATACTTTAGAAGTTGAGTTTCCAGAAATCGACGAACAGCCGCTTTTGTTTGTCATTAACCCCACTGTGTAACCTTAACTACTACCGCTAGTATGTAATGCCGAATATCTGAAGGTAACTATTGCCTAGCTGTTGCCTTGGAGTTTTTTGATGTTCTAGTTCCTACTAGCACCAGGGTGCTTACTTATACTTAATGCGTGGTAATTGTTAACCAGTGGGTGTAGACTCATCCTCCATTTAATAATTGATTTTCCGTGGGTACTCGTCAGTCCACTTGTTTACCAGCAAAGCCTGGAGAACCAGTTGGTTTGTTGTGCTGATTTCGCCTCTATTTACCAAGCCACCAATTTTTCACAACGATTTTATTCGATTGTGTTGTTTTTTATACAAAATTATCTTCATTGGCGCTACAGTCGGCGGTGATGGCGTACATTAATACGCTTGGCTTTAGGCTAAAACTGTTTAGGAATTTCCATTAAAAAAACATCCCATCTCCGGGTAGCACAGCTAGCTGTGCTACCCTAAAAATTTACAAATAATTTTGGACAATTTATTCTTGAGAAGTCCATAACTTTTAAAAATACGCAATAAACCTTGATAGATCCATAAAGGCAGCATAAGAAAGCTTCTTCTAACGGGAATACTTTAAAGTAGGGCGAACAGTTTCGTCCTCAGCCTTATTTCCCTGGTATCTATACTTAGACTAGAAATGCTCAACTTATCCTGGATGAATCGGTTTTGGCGTGTCCCTGTAGGCAATTTCTGGCGGCAAAATCCACAGCGATCGCCTTTAATAGAAGTGGAAGATTCAATTTCCCTGCGGTTGCTGGTGCTAGCATTGGTTATTTTGGGAATTGGGGCAACGGATATCGCCGCCGAAACTTCATTCAGTTTTTGGGCGTTACCCCTAAGTGTATTGGGTGCGGTTTGGAGTTATTATCGTCGCCGCGATCGCAATGTTGCAGTTCAATTTTGCATCGCTATCGGAATGTTAATAGCGCTGGGTGCTTTTTTTGGGCGGTTAGTAGGAGAGTTGAATGATACACGGTTGAGTTTGGCGGAGTTATTGATTCAACTCCAGGTGTTGCACAGCTTTGATACACCCCGCCGCAAAAATTTGGGCTATTCGATTGTTATCGGACTGATTTTATTGGGTGTGGCGGCAACCCTAAGTCAGACTTTAGCATTTGCACCTGTGTTGCTGTTATTTTTAGCGATCGCTCTCCCAACTTTAGTATTAGATTACCGCTCACGCTTGGGTTTGCAGCCATTAAAAACTCAAAAGGAAAAACTCAACAAGAAAAATTCCTCAACCCTTAATTTTAAATTTTTAATTCTGACTTTTTTGTTAATTGTCGTTCTGGGACTGGCAATTTTTGCTGTTTTACCCAGATTCCCTGGCTATCAGTTACGGAATTTTCCTGTAAGTTCTCCTATTCAAGTTAAAGGTAGTTTCACAGGACGTAGTATTATTAATCCCGGTTATGTCCGCCAAGGTAACGGTAATAATCAAGGCAGTGGTAGCAGTGGTACGGGACAAAACCAAACTGGTCAACCAGGTAAAGTAGATAATAACTTTTATTACGGTTTTAATAGCCAAATTAACCAAAACCTGCGGGGCGAGATGAAACCGAAAGTTGTGATGCGGGTGCGATCGCAAGCTGAAGGTTTTTGGCGAGTATTAGGATTTGATCGCTATACAGGTAAAGGATGGGAAGTTTCCCGTAATGATAATGTTACAACCATCAGGCGATCGCCTTGGTCTTACCAAATCTTTCTAAACCGACCTCTAATTACTGGTAAAACCCAAGAGATAGTTCAAACTTATACAGTGGTGGCGGATTTGCCTAACCTAATTCCGGCGATGGCTTATCCCAAAGAGATTTACTTTCCGGCACCAGTGGTTGCAGTTGATACAGAAAATGGATTGCGATCGCCTGTGGAATTATCTGAAGGACTCACTTATACAGTAATTTCGGAAGTACCATACCGCGATCGCACTTTGTTAGGTCAAGCTTCTACTAATTATCCACAACAAATTAAGAAGCATTATCTGCAAATTCCTCCCGAAATTGCCGAAAAAGTTCGACAACGTACCGAAGAAATTCTTGCTAACTACAATCGGGAACGAGTTGGAAAGTCTTCTAAAAGTCTAGATTCAGCCTATGAAAAGACTCTCTACCTAGCTCAATACCTCAAGCAAAACTACTCTTTTCCCCAAAACCCCTTAGATTTGCCTTATTTGGGAGAAAAAGATGACTTAGTAGAAGCTTTTTTATTCAAATATAAAGGCGGTTATCCAGACCACTTCTCAACAGTTCTCACGGTAATGCTACGTTCCATTGGTATCCCAGCGCGGTTGGTAGCAGGCTTTAGTGCAGGACAATTTAATCCATTTACAGGGCTATATATTGTCCGTAATACTGATGCTTATGCAATGACGGAAGTATATTTTCCGAAATATGGCTGGTTTGCTTTTGACCCGATTCCCAATCATCCCCTGATACCACCTTCAATTGAGGATACTCAAACTTTTAGTGTGTTGCGTCAATTGTGGCATTGGGTTGCTGGATGGTTGCCTTCTCCAGTGACAGGTTTGTTGAATAATGTATTTGAGACAATATTTAAGTGGGTAGTTAGAGCGATCGCTTGGTTTTTAGCTTTATTCTCCCAAGGTTGGTTTGGTATATTAACTGGCTTAATCTTGGCAACCACAGCAGCTTTCTTCGGTTGGCTGGGTTGGGGACAGTGGCGACAGTGGCGTAATCGTCGATGGTTAAAGAAATTGCCAGCAATGGAAAGCCTTTATCAACAAATGCTGCAATGGACATCTCAAAAAGGTTTGGGTAAGCATCCAGCCCAAACACCTTTAGAATATGCCAAAGGATCGTACCAGCATCATGCCCCAGCAACTGCTGAGGTCATAGATGAGATTAGCCAAGCCTATGTTAGTTGGCGTTATGGTGGTCATACTCCTAACTTGAAGCGATTGCGAGAAAGATGGCAAGGTTTGAAAAAAGCTGGTAAGGCTGATAAGTAATCCAAGTTGCGGGTTATCAACTGATCTGTGTTTGTTACCCTCAATTCATGGGGTGTTTTATTTAAGTCCTATAGAAGAAACTCTAAACTTTCTGCGCTTTGTAACAATCATGGTAGAAGCACCAAAGTAAGCGCATCTTGTCAAGAATAACTTCCATATCGTTGTGTTGTATCCACCTGCAATCATAGGACTAAATTTTGTAAAATTAGCATACCAGTTAAGAAAGCCGAAAAGTGAGAACAATTGCTGCGAATAAGGCTGTCAGGAAGATTGGGCGCAGGTAGAATCTCAAGGTGTTAAGGGTTGGTTGACAAAAGCAGATCAATGTGGTATTGCACTTACGAGTTGTTCTTAGAACCCCACCCCCAACTCTTATTGCAAGGGAAGAGAGGATTATGAGAGTTACTTTTAAAATTTTGGTTTTGAGATATTTGCTATGGCTTATCCTTTTCCAGGAATGAACCCCTATTTAGAAGATCCTGAACTATGGCCAGGAGTACATGGGAGACTAATAGTAGCGATCGCAGATTATCTCTCTCCTCAACTACGTCCTAAATATTTTGTCGCTATTGAAGAACGAATTTATCAAACTACTGGCGATGATAAACTCTTAGTTGGTATTCCTGATGTAATAGTACAAAAGTCGCAGACAGCAGTAAATCCTAAAATACCGAATATAGCTGTAGCTACACCTGCCATTCAACCTAAAACGGTTACAGTTCCTATACCTGAGATAGTAAAGGAGAGATATTTAGAAGTACGGAAGGTAGGAACAAAAGAAGTAGTGACAGTGATTGAAATTCTCTCACCAAAAAATAAACGTCTAGGAGAAGGACGCAACGCATACGAAACTAAGCGACAGCGAGTGTTAGCAAGTTCAACACATTTGATAGAAATTGATTTATTGCGTGTCGGGGAACCAATGTTAGTTTTTGGGTACGGTACGCAAAATGATTATCGTATTTTGGTTAGTCGAGCAGAAAATCGTCCCCAATCTGATTTATATGCCTTTGATTTGCAAGATATAATTCCTTCATTTCTCTTGCCTTTGCGAACGGGCGATAGCGAACCGTTGGTGGATTTACAGAGTTTATTAGCTGGGATTTATGACCGTGCAAGTTATGACTTGGTAATAGATTACAGTCAAGAGCCAGCGTCACGATTGTCAGAAGAGAATGTAGTTTGGGTAGATGCGCTGTTGCAGGAGAAGGGTTTGCGGTAGTGCAATCGTTTATAGTAATTTGAGATTTATGTTGATTGATTGGGAATACTAACTTTGGATTCCTAATTAGATAAAATAAAACTCCTATAAACATGGACTGGATAACTACACTTAATCACTATCCTGTAAAATAATCGTCAAATTATCACGCAAAGCGATCGCACACCCCAAAAACCACATAATTAGCCCTCGCTTGCGGGGTGGGGTTGTTGTATCTCACCAGATCGGGAAACGCTATATTTTGGATAATTTCACCAAATTAGCTATTATTTTGAATTTCGTCTAACTTGGCCCGCACTGCCTGAATATCCTGCCACATCAACCATTTTGGCGCACCTTTTTCTTTAGAAGGGTTACGCAACAAGTAGGAAGGATGAAAAATTGGCATACATAAACGTCCTTCCCACTCTAGCCACTGTCCGCGAATTTTCGTAATCCCTCGCTTATCGCCAGTGATGCCTTTGACAGCAGTTGCACCTGTTAACAGGATTATTTTGGGGTCAACTAAGCGAATTTGTTCTAATAAATAGGGTAGACAAGCTGCCACTTCTGTGGGAGTAGGAACTCTATTATCTGGTGGGCGACATTTGTTGATATTGGCGATATATACATCTTGCTCAGTAGTCAAATTTACAGATGCGAGAATTTTCTCTAACAACTGCCCCGATCTACCTACAAATGGTAAACCCGTCTCGTCTTCATTTTGACCAGGGGCTTCCCCTATAACCAGAATTGGTGCTTTGAGATTACCGCGTCCGACAACAGCATGAGTCCGAGTGTCTCCCAATGGACAACGGTGGCAACTATTGCAATGCTGTGCCAACTCCGTCATGTCAGAATAAGTTCCCGGAGCGATCGCAATTTTCGCGTCTGTGGGAATCAGTTCTCGTTGGTTAAGGGTTGAGTCGTCGAAGAGGCTGAGTTGGGTTTCGCTGCTCATGAAAATTAGGATTTTGGCATCAGCACCATCTGTCTTGTCTGATTTAAATACTGCTCTGCTTGGAGATTTATCAGAAAAAATAGACTTTTGCTGAACAATTATTATTTATACAAATCTTATTGTATCAGTTAATTTGAGACAAAATTCAGTCATGATAAAAGCAGTGCCGTCCTAAGATGCTGGGGGAACCCATGTCACAGACCCCGCTTTTTGCCGATCGCACCCATGCGGGTGAGTTATTGGCGCAAGTCATTCATGATGTTTTGACTCAGCAAACTATTGATTCTGGGGTAAAGCCTGTACCAATTGTTTATGCCTTGCCAAGAGGGGGCATACCAGTAGCAGCACCAATAGCACGTCTTTTGGATTGTCCGTTGACAATCGTCGTAGCGAAAAAGATTAGCCATCCAGAAAACCCAGAGTTAGCAATTGGTGCAGTGACTACTTACGGAAATGTTCTTTGGGCCGATCAAAAGCTATTTCGGTCTAAATATGATGTGCGGTTGCGGGAGGTGGCTTTAAATAAAGCCATCAACCAAGCTAAGTCTCTTGAGGCTCAATTAATTCCTGCTTGTCCGCAGGTGGATGCCAAGAATGCTACGCTCATTTTAGTTGATGATGGCATTGCTACGGGTATGACGATAGCAGTAGCGGCAACAGCGATGAAAGCACTTTCGCCAGCAGCAGTTTGGCTATGTACTCCAGTCGCGCCGCAAAAATTGCTACCTTGGTTAGAACAGTGGGGCGATCGCATAATCGTCTTAAAAACACCAGAACCCTTTTGGAGTGTGAGTAATTTTTACGCCCAATTTCCCCAAGTTGATACATCAGAAGTTCTCAAATGTCTCCAACAACAAAATACAATAGGGTCAATGGATCTGTGCGAGTAACTTTGAATTATTAACTCTTAATTATTCCTCTCTCCCTCTTGCTTTTTAACGATTTTTCGGCTTTTTTGTCATCACGAATTACGAATTACGAATTATCTGAAGATGTTCCTTGCTGATATTGCATCGCTTTAGCATAATCACCCAAGGCATAGCAAGCGACTCTCAGACGATCAAGTGCTTCTTCTTCACTGCGACGGTCTTTGATCTTTCTAGCTAAAAGCAAACGTTGTTCATAATATGTAATTGCTTTGTTATAGTCACCCAAAGCTTCACAGGCAACTCCTAAACTACCTAAAGACTGTTCTTCGCTACGCTTATCTTGAATTTCTTTAGCTAATAGCAATCGGTCTTCATAATACTTAATGGCTTTAGTATAATCACCTAAAGCGTAGCAAGCATTACCTAGATTTTTTAATACTTGAGAAGCACTGCGAACATTTTTTAAGGAGCGTGCTAGTACTACACACTGTTCATAATAGGCGATCGCTTTTGGGTAATTATTCAAAGCATACCAAGCATTACCCAAATTTTTGAGTACCTGTTCCTCACCCCAGTTATCTTTGAGTTCCCGCACAATTTCTAGACTTTGCTGCTGATACTCAATAGCCTGTGTAAAGTTGCTCAAAGATTTATACACCAATCCCAAATTATTCAGTGCTGCTACTTGACTTCGTTTGTCTTGCAGCTGTTGTGTTATTTTCAAACACTTTTCTAGAAACTCAATAGCCTTATTATGGTTGTTCAGGTGACGGTATGAATTACCTAAATGGGAAAGTGCTTGCATTTGCAATGCTAAATCTGAGGTGTTATTGAGCAAAGACAAACACTGTTGAGAGTAGGAGATAGAACCTTTGTAGTCTCCGGCACTGTAAGTAACCAATCCTAAAAAAGAAAGCACCTGTGCCTGTTTTTGCAAATCCCCAATTGCCTCAAACAGCCCCAAAGATTGTTGGAAAGACTTCAGCGCCGCTATTAATTCACCAGCTTGCTGCTGTTGAATCCCTTGCCGTAGTAGATTGGATGCTTCTGATAAATTGTCATCACTTTCCTGGAAAGGTATTATTTCTGCGTGTGAACCAGAGTCAAATTCATGGGTAATTGTATTACGCTTCACTGGTTTTAAGTATGTTTTGGGTAATTGTATTTTTCGAGCTATGATTCCATACGCCTTGAGGCATTAACCCCTTCCTGTTAAGTCTGGCGGTAAATCTAGTATTCCCAAAAGCAGAAGGTATCTTTCATCCGACTGGTTTAGCGGATCATTTCACACCTCTACCCATCAACACCTGCGCTTTATAATGTATGGTGCAGTTCTTATGTACTACGCTTCTCCTTCCAAGGCGCTACGCGAACAGGAAGCCACTTTATTACGAGACGCTGCATGTAGCTTAGTTACTTTTTGTGCTAAGAGGATGTCTGAGAAGTATCAAATATTTCTTGATCCCCCCTAAGCCCCCTTAAAAAAGGGGGAAATAAGAGTCTTAAAGTCCCCCTTAAAAAGGGGGACTTAGGGGGATCTCCAAGGGTTAGATATATACAAAAAAACTTTTCAGACATCCTCTAAGGGGTCAAAAATTAAATCACAACTAGTTGTAGCAGTTTGCTGAAGTTAAGATAAACAACATTAATAATTAATCCCCCCTTTCTTGCTCAAAAAGCGGAACTATGTCCCGTGTTTTTGAGAGTAATTGGGAGGATATTCAAAAGATAAATGTTACTAATCTACAAGTATTGATTATTTATTCAAGCAAGTTAAATGTACTTGTAAACAGTTAGGTCTTGATTCAACTAACAGGTACAGAAACATTAGCCACAGAGGTATTATTCAGGATAGGTTGACGGGTTTTCAAGTCAAATTTGAATCCATGCGGTAAGATGTGAAGCTTTGCTCCGCAAATTGCCAAAGATTCATCCTTCAAAATTTCGCCCATATTGTTATATGTAGCGTCTGACTCATCAACAATCGTCACCGCACCTTCACCAATCACTTCAATTTGGTTATCAGTTACGACCATCGCGGTATTCTCATCAATACCGAATCCTAAAACAGCAGGTTCCAGTATTAAAGCTGAAATTAAACGTCCCAAACGTCCACGTTGGGAAAAATGTTGGTCAATTACTACCCCTGGTAAAAAGCCTAGACCAGGGCCCATTTCAACAGTTTCCATCCGTGGATGTGTCTGAGAATCACCTTCAACTATCATTTTATCTGGCATCACAGCAGCGCCCGCACTTGTGCCAGCAATAACTATACCTTCGGCAAACCGTTCATGAATCGCCACATCGATTTCGGTATCTTTGAGGATGCTGGTAATACGAGCTTGATCTCCCCCTGTAAAAAATACCCCAGTTGCTTTATTAATTGCTTCTAATGCGGTGGACGAAGATGCATCTTCGCGGGTTTCTGTATCAATAATGCGAACATTTTCGGCTCCCAACCGCTCAAAAACTCTAATATAATTTTCTCCAACTTCTCTTGGTAATTCTGTCGCCGCCGTCATAATGACAATGTACGCCTTCGTACCGCCAGCGCGTCGCACGAAGTCCCGCAGAATTTGGGAATCTCCTTCTTTGTCTTCGGCTCCCCCAATAATTACCAACTGCCGTTTGAAATTACTTTGCACCTTGATGTCCCCTGATGTGAGTTAATAAATTTCACTAAACCATGACAATTAAACTATCAAATCATCCCTGTGATAGATTACATGATACAAGGCAGGATTAAGATTTGCGATCGCAATTGAACCAAAAGATTTTTCAGAAAAATTACAAACAAAAAGGCTTTCCTCAAAATCAATTTTCTTTTACTAAATAAAAACCCAAAGAGGAACTGCCTAGAAATATTTTTCTAGAGGCAATGTTGACTATGTTCCTAGTTGTCAATAGAAAACTTATCGTGCAATTGGATCTTTGATGGTAAATCCTAATGAATGCGACTTCTGTAAAGCAAGTTAGTCAAGAAAAAACGTGCTTGTTCTAGTGGTAGATGCCTGGGTTTGCCTTGGTAGACAATTTGATACTCATTTATGTCTGGCCCATCACCATGTCCAGAGATCAGCTTTTGGTGAAAAGCTTCCTCAGCAAGTTCTCGAATTTCATCTCTTAGAGCAGCTTGTGTGCTATTCATTGCTATATGCTGTCTTTATACTGGATATTTAATTATCCAAATTTTCGGATGGGTGCTGCACCCTTCAAAGGTTACATCTTTGGCTATTCATGAGGATGAAGTTACTACTCTTTATTTTTTGCCGAGGAAGAGGGATTTTATTATGCCTTGAGATAGTTAAAAATGCTTACTAATAGAGTTAATGTAGGTTCTGATTAGATCAATGGCTTTGCCATCACTCTCCAAAATTAAAGTGAATCAATCTCCAATCAGTAAGTCTAAGTAACGATAACTCACCTTATAAATTTCAGGGTGTTTAGCCAGAGGTTCGTAATCAATGGTTCTACAAAAAAGCAGTGATTTAGTCCGCATCAATGCGAGAAGATCGGATGTATTCGATATTTTCAACTTCAAGCATTATGTTGGCCCCAACCCCTGTTTGAATACGGGGGCAATAGTATTTGATTTTACTCTAGTTGAGTCTAGAGAGCCTTTGCCCATAGAAGATTATATTGCAAGCGTTGGCGATCGCTATCCAAATCTGGGCAGCCAAAGCTACGAATCTTATGCCCATCTGTTCGCCCAAGTTGTGTCCGAAGTTGGAAAACTGGACATGGGTTTGCACCTGAACCAATGGAGTGTGAAGCCATATCCAGATTTAGTGCGAATTAGCGTCCAATCACTACATGAACGCACAACTAGAGAAGTAGTTTATTTTGTTTGGGATTGGTTTGAAGCCATTACCCAAGACGAAGACTTTAACTTTGATGAACAGCTAGTCAGGCTGCAAAATAAGTTCCGTGCATCTGTCTATGGTGGCCCCACGGTTTACGCCCTATTGCGAACAGCCTCCGAAAAAGGTATTCCCGCCTTTTATTTGTGGGAAGAAGGATTAATGCAGTATGGTTTTGGAAAAAAACACGTCCGGGGAGTAGCAACAACATTTAACTGTGATAGTCATCTAGATTCGGAGTTTACCACCCGTAAAGATGACTGCAAGGCATTCTTAAAGACATTGGGTTTCCCAGTTCCTGAAGGGGATATCGTCTTTTCTGAAAAGGAAGCCTTGGCAGCAGCAAGACAAATTGGCTATCCAGTAGCAGTTAAGCCAGTGGTAGGTCACAAAGGAATTGGCGTTACAGCTGATATACAAGACTCGAAAGAACTGGAATCTGCTTATAATAGGGCATTAGCAGCGATTCCTGAAGATCAGTTAACTCGGATAATTGTTGAAAAAAGTATTTCCGGCTCGGATTTTCGGATGTTGTGTGTCAATGGCAGATTTGTCGCCGCCACAGAACGCCGTCCAGCATCGGTTGTTGGTGATGGCTACTTAACGCTTGTAGAATTAATCCGCCTGGAGAACCGCAAACCTGCACGTTTAGATACGGCTACCTCACCCATGAGTAAAATTCAAATCGATGATGCGATGGAACTCTACTTGGAGGAACAGCGCTTATCGTTAGACAGCGTGATTGAGAAAGGGCGCACTGTTTATCTGCGTAAAGTCGCCAATCTTTCAGCCGGGGGTATGAGCATCGATGCAACACGCACGGTTCATGATGACAATATTATTCTGGCGCAAGATATTGCTCAACACTTCCAACTGACTTGCCTTGGTATTGATGTCATTACCAAAAGTCTCTCTGAATCTTGGAAATCTAGTAACTTCGCTATCCTGGAAATTAACGCTGCACCAGGAGTTTTAATGCATCTTAAACCTTCTGAGGGTGAAAGTGTTGATGTACCTTCTTATATTCTAGAAACCTTTTTTGAGTCGGGTACAGATGCGAGGATACCGCTTATCACCTTCAATAAAATCTCCGTTGAAGAACTGCAAGAAACCATTGACCATATTCTTTTACAACATCCCAATTTGACAATAGGGGCTGTTTGTCGTGATGCAGTTTTTGTGAATCGCTCGAAAAAAGTATTAAGCAAAAACTACAATACCAACGTCCAAACTTTGCTGCGTCATCCTAAGCTTGATTTGCTGATTGCCGAGTATGCCGAAGAAATCTTAGATGAAGAGGGGATGTTTTACCGGAATAGTAATATCGTAGTTTTGGACAATCCCACCGAAACTGAAATGATGCTAGCGCGGGATGTTTTCGATAGTTCTACTGTGGTGATTAGAAAAGGCAATGATATTTCTATCCGTCGCAAAGGATTGATTGAAGACTATACTTTGGCTGAAGATGAACCATTTACACGGGTTTATTTGAAAGAAACTGGAACGATTTTTTGAGCTAAGTAAACGAATCCATTAGATCCCCGACTTCTTAAAGAAGTCGGGGATCTGACTTTATCTGAATAGGCTTTCTAGAATTTTAAAATATCTAATGATTCTTCGATTTCTAAATCTAATATTCTTTCTCGTGTGTCTTTGAGTGCTTCTAATTTTCCCTCTTTCCGATAGATATCTGCCGCTTTTTGGAAATCTTCAATTGCTCCCTGCTTATCTGCGATTTCTAGACGAATATTGCCACGATTGTAATAAGCATCGGCATAATTTGAATTAATCTGGATTGCTTGAGTATAATCTTCAATTGCTCCCTCAAAATCTCCTAAATCAGAACGAGCATTACCACGGTTGTAATAAGCATCGGCATAATTAGGATTAATCTGGATTGCCTGAGTATAGTCTTCAATTGCTCCCTCAAAATCTCCTAAATCGGAACGAGCATTACCACGTTTTTTATAAGCTATGGCATCTTTAGGATTAATCTTGATTGCTTGGGGAAATCCCGGTTGAGAACTTAATAAATAACGAGCAATTCCACGGTTTTTATAAGCATCAGCATAATCAGGGTTAATTTTAATAGCTTGGGTATAATCCTCAATTGCTCCTTGGTTATCTCCTACATGAGAACGAGCTTCAGCCCGGTTTTTATAAGCTACGGCAACATTAGGGTTAATTCTGATAGCCTGGGTATAATCATTAATTGCTTCTTCTAATCGCCCCAGTTGAGACAGTGCTAAACCTCGTTTGTTGTAAGATTTAGCATCTTGAATATTCATCTGGATTGCTTGAGAATAATCTGCGATCGCAGCCTCATAATCTCCTAGTTGATAGTGGGCTAAACCTCGTTTATAATATAAGTCAACATCACCACGACTAACTTTTAAGGCTTTATTATAGTTAATTATTGCATTTGTATATTCTCCTCTCTCAAAACACTCATCACCCAATTTAAGATAAAGTATATTTAAATCTTCATCACTAAGTTCAGATTGAAAAGAAGCTTGAATAAATTTATTAGTAGTTGGTTTAGATAAAATTTCTGGTTTCGCAAGATATTTATAAATTGGTGATTGTTGCTTAGAAGAATTATTTATAGAAGATTGCAACTGTTCTAAATAGCACCATAAACCACCGCCATATAGTAATTGTTCTATCCCAAAGGAAATTTTACCAGTTTTTAATTTAATCATCCGGGTTGGGAGAAAGCCAGCTAAAAAAAGGTGATATTCAGATTGTGCTTCACTCACATCTTCTTGAATTAAAATGCAAACTACAACTGCATTTTTTTCAACTTCTTCAGAACTAATTGACCATCTAACTCTATCAATACTACCGTGACGAGATTTAACCTCAATACCAATAGATGGGTCAGAAGTCAAGGTAAAATCTATATTACCATCGCCGCCGAATCGCTTTTCATAATCAACTTCGGTAATAAAATCTGCTAAACGTTCTTTGACAACTTCCTCGCCCAATTTACCTTTAAGATAGCTGATAAAAACGTCACGGACTGGCGAAACACGCTTATATTTCTCAGCCATCAACCAGCAAAATTCCCGTAGAGCCTTTAATCTCTCTCCAGAGATTATAGTTAATTCACTATATTGACCTTCTGTTTCACAATGAAGCAGACAACCAGATGCTAACCTTTTAATAAAATCAGACTGTAGCGATCGCAGTAGTGTAATCCAGTCCATTGATATTTCTGCGAATCTTTTGATGAGATTATTCTATTAAAATATCCAGTCGCCGTAAACCTTTCAATTAGCTTGGGTAGAATTATGCGATATTGCTTTACATAATGTATTAAATATTAATCTAAATTAATATAATTACTTATCCCAACAGTAAAACCTAAAAGTATTGGCATAATTTTTTAACTTCGCAGTGAGAAGTACTTTAAGTTACTTAATGCATCAACCGCTACCTACTTTTATAGTTAGCGTTAGGATAGCTATGTATTTTTTGGAAGTATAAATATGGCTCAGACTTTTTATGTAAATCCAGTATCAGGTAACGATACTAACCTTGGTAGTCAACAAGCGCCGTTCAAAACTATTACCCAAGCCCTCAAGGGAGCTACAAGTAGCACCAAGATTCAACTAGCAAATGGTAATTATAATGCTGCTAGCGGTGAAGTATTTCCGCTAACGGTTCCATCGGGCGTAATAGTGGTGGGTGATGAAACAAACACTGGTAATGGCTTTTTGATTGAAGGAAGTGGTAGCTATCTCAGCCGTACTTTTGCTGCTCAGAATGTCACATTTGTGCTGCTGGATAAAGCTGAACTACGGGGAGTGACTGTCACAAATCTGGCTAGCCGTGGTAGTGGTGTCTGGATTGAATCAACGGCTCCTACAGTTGCTAATAGCACCTTCATCAACTGTAAGCGTGAGGGAGTATTTGCTACAGGTGATGCTAACCCAGTTATTCTAAATAATGTATTCAGAGAGAATGCAGCCAATGGGATTGCGATCGCTAAAAATTCCAAAGGTCAAATTCAAGGCAATACTTGTGTCAAAACAGGTTTTGGCATCGCCATTAGTGATACTGCATCACCCATAGTTCGAGATAACAAACTTTTGGAAAACCGTTCTGGAATTGTCATCTCTGGCAGTACTCGCCCTGTATTGCGTAACAATGTCAGCGAAAATAACACTGACGATGGAATCACTGTAATTGGAACTGCCCTACCAGATATTGGCAGTGCCAGTAGTCCAGGAGGCAATACTTTACAAAATAACGGTAAATTCGATTTGCAAAATGCCAGTTCCAATAAGCTGGTTTCTGTGGGAAATAAAATAAATGCGTCCAAAGTCACAGGAAACATAGAGTTTGCAGATAGTTCGGTTCCTACACCGACACCAACGCCAACACCAACACCCACGCCAACACCAACACCAACGCCAACGCCAACGCCAACACCAACACCAACACCCACGCCAACACCAACACCAACGCCAACGCCAACGCCAACGCCAACGCCA